>NZ_JACMZT010000097.1:0-220 GCF_017349615.1 Pseudomonas sp. GW531-T4 | reverse complement strand
TACCGTCGCTGAAGGCGGCTCGATCGTTTATACCGCGACTCTGACCAACGCCGCTGGTACGCCAGTGACCGTGACCCTGTCGAATGGTGCAGTGATCACCATTGCTGCCGGCGCTACCACGGGCTCCGTCACCGTCGCTGCTCCAGCTGATGATGTGTACAAAGATGCCGGCAAAGTCGAAGTCAGCATCAAAGAGGCTGCTGGCGGCAACTTCGAGAAC
>NZ_JACMZT010000096.1:0-284 GCF_017349615.1 Pseudomonas sp. GW531-T4 | reverse complement strand
ATTGATGATGTTCGTGCGAGCAAACACATCTAAAAAACCGGCGTTCTTATGCACGATATTAATACTTTCCTTCCTTTTTGGGAGGGCTTTTCTGTCGTCACGATCAAGCCTGATGGCGATGCCCTACAGATCGATCTGACGCCCCACACCACCCGATTCCCTTCCTGTGGTGGATGCCAAAAGCCCTGTTCAACCACTCACGAGTATTGCGAGCGAGTCGTTCGTGATTTGCCCATTCTCGGCCGTGCAGTGCGCCTCAGCGTTTTGCTCAGACGTGTTGGCTG
>NZ_JACMZT010000095.1:0-304 GCF_017349615.1 Pseudomonas sp. GW531-T4 | reverse complement strand
GAGGACGCTGTAGACCAGAGCCACTCCGCCCGAACTCAAGGCCGGCAAGCCACTGGTGTCGCTCGACAGGGCATAGGTCAGCGGTACATCGGCGCCGGACTGGAAGATGCCGGTGACGCTACCGCTGGCAGTCGTTGCTTCGCCAGGCACGTCGCCAACACCACCGGCGATGCCATTGGCCAGGCCATCTTCATCGACGGTTCCGGCCTCGGCGGCCCCGGCCGCCGTTGGCGTATCGTCATCGACGGTGATCACCAGTTTCTCGGCGGCGGCCGTCACTGTGTCGCCGTCCTTATCGGTAGCT
>NZ_JACMZT010000094.1:0-333 GCF_017349615.1 Pseudomonas sp. GW531-T4 | reverse complement strand
CTACGCCACGACAAGCCTGCTCGTAAGGTCATCAAGCAAGCGCGATGGCTACTGCTACGCAATCCACAGAATCTGAAAACGCCGGAACAACAGGTTCACTTGCAGGATTTGCTGGCGGCCAACCAGGCGTTGATGACGGTCTACTTGATGAAGGCTGAACTCAAAACGCTCTGGACGCCGAATACCGCTTGGAGCTGGAGATCGGCCTGGAAGCAATGGTTGCGCCATGCTCATGAAAGCGAAATACCGGCACTGATCCAGTTCGCCAAACGGCTAAAGAGTTACTGGCGGGGCATCGTCAGCCGCGTTCGCTGGCCGATGCACACCGGTCAG
>NZ_JACMZT010000093.1:0-335 GCF_017349615.1 Pseudomonas sp. GW531-T4 | reverse complement strand
GCCTGACCGCCGCACGGCTGCGGCCTTCGCCGATCCACAGCACTCGTCGTGTATCCGCATCCAGCACCACACTGGCGTAACGATGGCCCTTGAACAGAGCGAACTCGTCCATCACCAGACGCCGTGGTTGCGCCTTCGGCAGATCGCTCAATGCCGTTTGCAAGGCGCGACGCTCTAGCAGCCGAACGGTGTCCCAATGCAACCCAAACAGTTGAGCCACGTGTAACGTGGGAAGGCGCTCGCAGGCTTGAATCACCGCATCGGCCAAGCGGCGCGTCATACGGGCATAGCGATCCAGCCAACTGACAGTCTCCATGCGTTTGCCGCAGTCACGA
>NZ_JACMZT010000092.1:0-380 GCF_017349615.1 Pseudomonas sp. GW531-T4 | reverse complement strand
GGCGCTACCACAGGTTCCGTGACTGTCGCCGCCCCGGCTGACGATGTGTACAAGGACGCTGGCAAAGTCGAAGTCAGCATCAAAGAGACTGCTGGCGGTAATTTCGAGAATCTGGTGCCGAGCACCACGCCAGCGGTCACCGATGTCACTGACACCATCGATACGTCGACCGTCAGCCTGACCGCGACGCCTAGCGTTGCTGAAGGTGGCGTTGTCGTTTACACCGCCTCCGTGACTGCGCCAGTGACTGGCTCGCCAGTAGTCGTAACCCTGTCCAACGGACAAACCATCACCATCCCGGTCGGCGAATCTTCCGGCACTGTGAACTTCACCGCACCAAACGACGCCCTGGCTGGCGGTAGCTCTTTGAGCACCACCAT
>NZ_JACMZT010000091.1:0-522 GCF_017349615.1 Pseudomonas sp. GW531-T4 | reverse complement strand
TACCTGCAGCCGTTCAAGCTGTGGGGCGAGTCGTTCAGCTTCAGCAGCCTGATGACCGGCCAGCGCAGCGAAGACGTGCTGTTCAGCCCGCAGCGCACCAGCCTGGGCGGGCAGTCGTCGATTCGCGGGTACAAGGATCAGTCGCTGTCCGGCGACAGCGGCGGTTACTGGCGCAACGACCTGCGCTGGAGCCGTCCGGTGACCCTCGGCTGGCTGCGTCCGGTGTTCGCCGAGTACGGCAGCAGCCTGGGCTACGACCAGGGCGTGATCCGTGGCGACCGTTACAACGGTGAGCAGCACGGGCGTCTGTCGAGCAACTCCCTGGAGCTGTTCGCCCGCGGCCAGCACCTGGCGACCAGCGTGACCTTCGCCCATTCCCTTGAGCGTCCGGATGTCCTGACTGAGCGCGAAGCGCCGATCTACTTCCGCCTGGACTTTTTCCTCTAAATCGCGTTTTTTCGAGACTTCGACATGGACGTTCGCCAATTCGCCTTCCTGGCCCGTCAGCCTTCTGCTGCCCTG
>NZ_JACMZT010000090.1:0-600 GCF_017349615.1 Pseudomonas sp. GW531-T4 | reverse complement strand
CTCATGGACGCCAATGCCGCACTGACCTTCTCCGCCGCTTCCATCAGCAAGGCTTCTTCACGGGTGCATTGGTAGTTGTCGGGATGACTGAGCACAACAAGTTGCCCAGGTTTGGCAGAACTCGATAGCTGGGGATTGAGCCGGCGGAATTTCTCCAGCACAGCCTCATCAGCCTGGCCGAACAGCACCGTCTCCAGCGCAGCGCGGGTCATCGGCGTTTGCACGATATGAAACCCCGGCTCCACCAGATGTTGTGTGTCCTGCACGGACAGCGGCGGAGAAACGATATTGCCGTGAGCAACGCTCAGGCCGCGTACCTGATCCCGCGGCACCGCATCGGCAAACTCATTCTGCGGATACCCCTTATGAATGGCGTCGGCCCAGCGCTGGGTATTGATCACCGCGGGTCCGATGTAATCGCTGTCGAGCGGGATAGTCGGTTGATTCCCGGAGCAGACCGTCCGCTGAGTAGCGATCAGGCGGTTGGCCCCGGTCGGGCAGCCGCACTGCACAAGGCCACCCTCCACCGCCGTGGCTTGGTGGTTATCCGCCCAGGTGTGATGGCCTTCGGCGATATAGCCCACCGTCTGGCACACCGGG
>NZ_JACMZT010000009.1:0-193818 GCF_017349615.1 Pseudomonas sp. GW531-T4 | reverse complement strand
TGATGAGGAAGCCGCTTTTATGCTCAAGTATCGGGCGCAGGTTGAATCGATACTGTCCTATGGTTCGACTGCTTTGGGTGTCAGCACGACGGCCGTGGGCAACCATATGGACAGCTTGAAAAGAACCTTGCTGGATATCGAAGAACTCCATCAGAAGTTCTTTCTGCGGGATGGGCATTTGCGCAGCGTTGAGTTCTTCAGTGAAAGGAGAAAGCTGTTTGCACAACTGGATACCAACCTGACCTCCATCACGAAAATAAGCATTGCCTTCCCCGATCACCCCAGCCTTAAAAGCGCCTTGGGGATTTCCAGTCGGAGTCTGGTGCATCGCTGGACCCAGGCGGGTGCGGTAGGTCAGATTCCAGGGTACGCCACGCATATTGAGGGTGTTTCCCGAGCCTCCAAGGTACTTAAGTTGGGCGGTTGGCTTGGGACAGCATTGGGCGGTGGAGCGTCTTATGTGAAGGTTCAGGACGTTTGCTCAGCGGGGAATAAGGAGGCTTGTGAGAAAGTACGGTTCACCGAAGCCGGAAGCTTTACGGGCGGGGTAGCAGGTGGAATGTTTGCGGGAATGGCATTAGGTACCGCCGCGACCGGAACTGTTTGTGTGGCCATCGGAGTCCCTACAGGTGGCATCGGTAGCGTGGTGTGCGGCCTGATAGTCATCGGAGGGGGCTCTTATGCGGCAGGGAAACTGGGTGAAGCTGGGGGCGAGAGCATTGGAGAGTTTATATATGAGAAAGGAAAATGAACCTGATTAGCTCCCCACATGATTTTTTTGTTGTTTTATGCATCCTGACTTTTCTTGGAATATTCAGCATGGGTGGTATCTATCTCTATTGGGGGTACACCCGCATGGAGGAAATACTTGGCCACGTTAAAAACTGCAAGGCAATAACCGGGAGCAGGTTCTATCTTCACATGGGTCCTTGGGGAAGGCTGGTAATGGTCGGCATGGTGGCAGGTTTTTTAGCTCGCCCTACTTCCCATGTTAAAAAAGGCATATTGGACGCCAACGAGATAGATACTTTCCCCCAGCCGTTTAAAAGAAGGCTCATCGTATCGCACTATATTATATGGGGGCTTGGGGGAAGCATGCTGTTGTCGGTTAGTGCAATGAAATTAATTGAGTGCTTCACCTGAATACAAAAAGGCCCTTTAAGGGCCTTTTTTGCATCCTGCCGTCCCTCTCATATAGCAGCCAGAATTCCCTTCGGTATCCTCATAACGTTGTTGTGCCACTCATGAGGCTTCCATCTGCGCTTGAAGGAAACCAACGAGCGCGGTTGGCATTACGCGTTTGCTTTGGCATGAAGGCCCACCAGTAGGGCCTTCATTCAGGGCTTACATCCGGGCGACGATGATCACATCAGGGCCGGCGACCGCCCGCTACCGGCCACTCGCCAAGGCACAGATCATCCACAATCGCCTTGCCCATCTCACTGAAGTAATGGGACGCCCAGGCATAACGATCGTCCCGCTCCATGGCCGCATCCAGGGCCAGCATCTTGGCGTGGAACAGCAACTGCGATACGTGCTCAAGTGCCTCGCGCAGCGGCACGTCAGGGTTGACGCGGAACAGGGAGTGTTGAGATTCGCCGGTAGGGGCGAAGGTGACGGTACCGAGAGTTTTGATTGAAGCGCTCATTGTGCACCTCCGATGATTATCGGAAGGCTAGAGTTTACGAGGTGAAGATACTGAGTCAAAACGTCCATGCGACTAGCTCCTATACCTAAGAAAGAGCTACCACGTTCGTTTCCAAGCGAATGGGTGGCAGCTGTACGCAGGTTGGAAAACCGGGGGTATAGGTCCCGGCAGGACCGAAGTCCTCCCGCGCACAGCCGCCATTACACGAAGTCGCAGGCAAAAAAATAGCGCCTGCAATCGTGATCTGGGCGCTTGTGCGCCTATACCTTTGCGGGTTTCCAAGCCCGACCGCTGAGTTTTCAGCGGCAAGTAAAGAGTAGCTTGTGAGTTGCCTTTCTGCAAAAAAATCTAGCGTTCACGGCGCAATACAAAAAACTGCAGAGGCCTCAAACAACCTCCGGATATATTTGCCTGGCTAACTTTTGATACGGAGGAATACCTTTAACCATCGAATCAATCTCACTTTCAATGTAATTGTAAAGACTGCCACCACGTTCAGCTGTAACAGTTGGAGCATTTCCCCGCCCCTTTGCATGTTTATACAAAGTAACAACTGCACAGCGATCAAAACGATAAAAACTTGTCACAGGAGTCTCATCATGTATCCACACACTAAAGTCCAACTTATCATTACCCACAGAGGCAAACAAATCCTTATACTCATTGATAGCCTACCTAACCCTACCCTGCATTGTCGCAGAATCATTTGCATTAAAACGTTTAGCAAGATCCTTCATTATTTCCTCATTATCAGGATCCGGAACTATCAATCTAATTCGACTACCTTTTTTGGCAGCTAAAAACTTAAGATCCTCTTCAAATGTAGCTCGCCATGTATTTGCATAACAAACAAACATATCAAGTCGCTCACAAGACCTAATGAGCCTTGAAAAATTTGGCCCTTGAACTGGATTTAGCGATATCCCCGTAACTCCCACTGTTCGTATATCATCAGCAAGTCCAGTCTTTGCTAATAACTCATCCAAAAAAGACCTTTTCGAGAACAACTCCCAAAGCATTGCAATTGATACCGACGCAATCAAAAGAGCTCCAATATTTGACATTAGTGACTTTACCCAAAGATATCCATCAGGAAAGCCAATCCGTTCACTCAGCGCAAGTAAAACCACACCTAAAACGAAGACCCCCACTGAGGCAACATATGTCCTAAGATTAGTAATCTCTTTTAATTGCTTAATCATAACTCACTCCAATACTCACCCATCAACATTTAAACCAAATTTAAAAATTGGCTATTACTTAGGAATAACAATAGGAATCACCACCGGTGTCGGCGGAGCCGGCGGCATCATCATTCCTTCGCTCTTCACCACAGTTACTCCGCGTTTCTTGATGGTCTCGTACACACGCTCCGTCGCCGCTGTGTCGTGATAGCCACCGTCATCGATCATCACGCTCAGTGCGCTCTGACGGCGCTGTTCGATCAGTTGCACCTGGTTGGTCCGGAAATACGAATCCAAAGCGACCTTGCTCAGGGTCGACAGGTCGACCCGCAGGATTTCCTTGTACTTCAGCGCCGTGGCGTCCCAGCCCTGGACGTAGAGTTCGTCCTGGGTCAGGGCGAAGGTGCAGAAGTGGTAGGTGCCGGTGGTAGAGCCCGGAGTGGAGATCAGTAGCGAGCAGCGACCGTGTTGCAGGATTGGTCCCTTGATGTCCGGGAAGTCTTTGCTGACTTGAGTCGTGAACTGCGTGCGGTCGTAATAGATGGTAGCCCTGTCATAGGGTGTGGTGTTGCAGCCTGACAACAGAACGGTCGCGCCGATCAACAGGCTGGCACAAAGGTTACGCATGGTTCACTCCTGGGAAGGTCAATCGAATCGGTCGTGGCCAGCCAACTCAGCGAGCCTGCTGGTCGGGGGTCCTATTTTTTGTTGCGCACGTACAACACCACCCCACCGGTGGGCGAGCCGCCACGGGTGTCCAGGTCAAACCATTTGTTCTGGCTTCGGATCAGGCCGCTGAGTTTGGTGTGGCCGTACAACCGGGAGTCGAATGCGGGGCTCACCTTGCTGATGGTGGTGCCCAACATGGCCAAGGGCGCCCAACCGTCCTCTTCGGCGATGTCATCAAGAATCTTGGCGATGAACTCCACCGGTACTTCTGTCGGACTGCTGGAAGATGAAGCGGCTGGTTGTTTGCCCGCATTCTCGATGGAGCCGGGGACGGCCTGGGTCTTGTCACCCTGGGCGGCGGATTCAGTGACGTCCTGGGCCTGGAGAATTTCGGTGTAGATAAACTTGTCGCAGGCGCTAACGAAAGACTCAGGCGTCTTCGCTTCGCCGAAGCCGTATACCGTCATGCCTTCCTCGCGCAGGCGCCCGGCCAGGCGCGTGAAATCGCTGTCGCTGGACACCAGGCAGAAGCCATCGAAACGCCGGGTATAAAGCAGGTCCATGGCGTCGATGATCAACGAACTGTCAGTGGAGTTCTTGCCCTTGGTGTAGGAGAACTGCTGGATGGGCTGGATCGAATGCTTCAGCATCAGTTTTTTCCAACTGCCCAACTGCGGCCCGGTCCAGTCGCCGTACATGCGCTTCACACTGGCGATGCCGTACTTGGCGATTTCCTCGAACAACGCCCCGACAATCGACGCCTGAGCGTTGTCGGCGTCGATCAGCACGGCGAGGTGTTTTTGCTGGTTGGAATGCGTGGATTTGATGGCCATGGTTCATCCTTGTGAGCTGGCGACTGGAGTAGAACGTCTTCCTAAACGAGCATGAAGGGCCGGGCCACGGCGTTTGGAGGGGGCCGTAAGCAGAGCGCTGGAGATCGAAGCTACTATTTTGCCATCGCGCCGTCCACCACCGACTACCGGAAGACGTTCAAGGACATTTGATATGTTCACGCAGCCAATTGCGGGCTCACAATCCGCCTGCGATATCATCTTTGAATCCATTACCAACAAGCTGGCAAAAACATGAAAAGACTATGTCTGCTTCTGCTGGCTATCGCCTGTTCCTCCTGCGCAAAAGATCATGAGAAACCGCCAGCAGACTTGAATTTCATTTCTGTCGAACGCAAAGCGGATCTTTCGCTGTATATCGTCCGCTACAAATCAAACATCAACCTTCTGGATCTCTACGCAAGAGGTATGGGAGAAGGTATTGCCTCAGCTCAGTTTATTTGTGCATTAGACGGGGACCATGACTTTTCCGTTGAGCATGAAATTGCGCGCTCTGCCTATGGCAGGATTCAGGCTGATACAGCTCAAACGAATCAACCACCCTCAAACTTTTTCACTGAAGCTTTTTTGAGTGAAACCCTCGACAAAGGACAATCCCGTCGCGACCTCTCTATCGAAGAATTGAACACCTTGTTAGCCAACAAAAAGACAATTCCGTGCAAAGCACTTATCACCGCCTATGGCTACAAGACCTATTACTCCAACACCCTGCAGTTGCCAGTTGCTGACCTGCTGCGGGAAATCAATAAGCCCACAGCACCATAGCGCCTGCGGACAACGCGCAGTTTTCAGCCCAGACTGCGCGATACCGCTCCCAAACACCCCAAGCACTCGCTGACAATTCTTCGACACTGGCTGCGGTACTATCCCCGCCTCCGTTTGCCGCAAGAGCCTCGAACCTGCATGTCTCAACCGTTGCCATCGACCGCTTCCAGCATCGCCTTACCCTGCGTCCTCGCCGGCCCTCTGTTGCGCCGCCTGGAACACACGCGGCTGGTGCTGTGGTTGGTAGGCTCTCGTGCGCTGGAGCTGACGTTGCGTTTGCAGGTCGGCAGCGACGCGGAAAGCCGCGATTACCCGCTTACCGCCGAGCAGTGCCAGGTGATCCCGGTAGGGCAGCATGCCTTTATCCACCTGATCGACCTGCCGCTGGACAATCCCCTGCCCTGCGATGTGCCCATCGACTACGACGTGCTGATCAATCATGCCGATGGTTCAAGTTCAGGCATCGCCGAGTGGGCGCCGCATCTGCTCTACGGGCAAAGGCAGCAGCCGGATTTCGTCCTGCACAGCCGCATTCAGCAATTGGTCCACGGCTCGTGCCGCAAGCCCCATCATTCGGCGGACGAGGGTTTGCTCTGTGTCGATCGCCTGCTGGCGGAAACACCCGATCCGCAGCAACGCCCTGCCCTGTTGCTGATGACCGGCGACCAGGTCTACGCCGACGACGTGGCCGGGCCGATGCTGCGGGCGATTCATGCATTGATCGAGCGCCTGGGCTTGTTCGGCGAGCACCTGGAAGGCGCGGTGGTGAGCGACAGCGCCGCGCTTTATCAGCACCGCGCCAGCTATTACCAACGCGCCGAATTACTGCCGGCGCTGAAAAGCAACGAGACCCTGCGCGAGCGTTTCTTTGGCGGGGTGAAAAAGCCGATCTTCACCAGCAGCAGCGCCGACAACCACCTGGTGACCTTCGCCGAGGTCATGGCCATGTACCTGCTGGTCTGGTCGCCGGTGCCCTGGAGTCTGATCGATCCACGCCCGCCGCAGCTCGCAGCCAAGGAGCAACAGCGCTACCAGCGCGAGCAGCTGCGGATCGAGGCTTTCGCCAAGGGCCTGGGTGGCGTGGCGCGGGTGTTCGCCCACCTGTCGAGCCTGATGATCTTCGACGACCACGACATCACCGACGACTGGAACCTCAGCGCCCAGTGGGAAGAAACCGCCTACGGTCACCCGTTTTCCAAACGCATCATCGGCAACGCGCTGATCGCCTACATGCTGTGCCAGGGCTGGGGCAACAACCCGGATGCCTTCACCGCGCCGCTGCAACACACTCGCGCCCTGAGTGCCGAGGCCCAGGGCGATGCGCTCTACCTGGACAGCGCCGCCCAGGACACCCTGATCGACGAACTGCTGCGCTTCCAGCAATGGCAATACACGCTGCCCACCACTCCGGCGCTGGTGGTGCTGGACACCCGCACCCGACGCTGGCGCAGCGAGTTCAACCTGGCGCAGCCCTCGGGCCTGCTCGACTGGGAAGCCCTGAGCGAGCTGCAACATGAACTGCTGGATCACCCATCGGCGATCATCGTTTCCCCGGCGCCGGTGTTCGGCGTCAAGCTGATCGAGACAGTGCAGAAGGTCTTCAGCTGGTGCGGTCACCCGCTATTGGTGGACGCGGAAAACTGGATGGCCCACCGCGGCGCGGCCCAGGTGATCCTGAATATCTTCCGCCACTCGCGTACCCCGGGTAACTACGTGATCCTCTCCGGCGACGTACATTATTCCTTCGTCTACGAAGTGCTGATCCGCCACCGCAAGGGCGGCCCGAAGATCTGGCAGATCACCAGCAGCGGCATCAAGAATGAGTTCCCGCCGACTCTGCTGGAATGGTTCGACCGCCTCAATCGCTGGCTGTATTCGCCGCGCTCACCCTTGAACTGGTTCACCCGCCGCCGGCTGATGCGCGTGGTGCCCTACAGCCCCGAGCATCGCGAGGCCGGCGAACGGCTGTGGAACTCGGCGGGCATTGGCCAGGTGTTCTTCAACGACCACGGCCAGCCCCGGGAGATCTACCAGCACAACGCCAACGGCACGCCGAAAACCCGGATGCTGGCGCCGGATGAGGACTGAACCCCACCGAGCGATTCGTGACAACGGATTCGCTCGGACGCGCTATGGTTCAGCAGGTTGATCGCACCACCCAATCAGCTCTTCAAAGGCCCCTTCATCCCCATGTTCGAACACCTCGACCTGCACGCCCTGCTTGCGACCTATGGCTATTGGGTGATTGTCCTCGGCTGCCTGCTGGAAGGCGAAACCGTGCTGATCCTGGGTGGCATGGCGGCGCATCAGCAGGTGCTGGACCTGTGGGCGGTGATTGCCGTGGCGACGGTCAGCGGGATGTTCGGCGACCAGTTGCTGTTCTGGAGCGGGCGGCATTTCGGCGGGCGTCTGTTGCCGCGCCTGAAGGGCCAGCAGGCCGCCATCGAGCGGGTGACCGGGTTGATCCGGCGTTATCCCTCGACCTCGGTGCTGGCGGTGCGTTTCATGTATGGCATGCGCTGGGTCGGCCCGGTGGTGATCGGCGCCAGCGGCCTGTCGCCGCTGCGCTTCACCTTGCTGAACATGCTCGGCGCGCTGCTCTGGGCCACGCTGTTCGTCTGCGGCGGCTACTGGGCCGGCGATGCGCTGGAACATCTGTTCGGCGACTTGAAGCCTTATCGCCTGCCGATTGTCCTCGGTGTCGTGGTGCTGGTGGTGGCGGTCGCACTGTTTCGCCAACGCCGGGCCAGAACCAGAAACGTCGCGCCACTGAACGACTGATCCAGCCTCCACCCCAACATCCAGAATTTTCATACTGACCCCCGCACTTTATTTCGTTTGCGACACGGCCTCGCTCTTGGCTTAGATAGCCGCCATGTTCCAGGTAGCCAGAGCCCTTAGCCCATGAGCAGCGAAAGCATCAGCCAGTCGATTTCCATCGTTCACCCCATCCGCCTGAGCCATGGCAAGAATGCCGAGGTGTGGGACGAGAACGGCAAGCGCTACATCGATTTCGTCGGCGGGATCGGCGTGCTCAACCTGGGGCATTGCCATCTGCGGGTGGTAGCGGCGATTCAGCAGCAGGCCACCCGGCTGACCCACTACGCGTTCAACGCGGCGCCCCACGGGCCCTATGTCGAATTCATGGAGCGGCTGGCGCGTTTCATGCCCTTGAGTTACCCGGTCAGCGGCATGCTCACCAACAGCGGCGCGGAAGCGGCGGAGAACGCCTTGAAGATCGTCCGTGGCGCCACCGGGCGCACCGCGGTGATCGCCTTCGACGGCGGCTTCCATGGCCGCACCCTGGCGACCCTCAACCTCAATGGCAAGGTCGCGCCCTACAAGCAGAAGATCGGCGTGCTGCCCGGCCCGGTGTATCACCTGCCCTACCCGAGCGCGGACAACGGCGTGACCTGCGAGGAGGCGCTGAAGGCCATGGACCGGCTGTTCAGCGTGGAGATCGACGTTGCCGAAGTGGCCTGTTTCATCGTCGAACCGGTGCAGGGCGAGGCTGGTTTCCTGGCCCTGGACGTCGAGTTCGCCCGCGCCCTGCGACGCTTCTGCGATGAACGAGGCATCCTGCTGATCGCCGATGAAATCCAGTCCGGCTTCGGTCGCACCGGCCAGCGCTTCGCCTTCACCCGGCTGGGGATCGAGCCGGACCTGGTGCTGCTGGGCAAAAGCATTGGTGGCGGTGTGCCGCTGGGCGCGGTGGTCGGACGCAAGGCGCTGCTGGACAACCTGCCCAAGGGCGGCCTGGGCGGCACCTATTCCGGCAACCCCATCGCCTGCGCTGCGGCCCTGGCGACCCTGGACGAGATGAGCGACCTCAACCTGCAAACCTGGGGCGAGCGCCAGGAGCAAGCCATCGTCAGCCGCTTCCAGCGCTGGCGGGCCGAGCGCCTGACCCCCTATCTCGGGCGCCTGACCGGGGTCGGCGCCATGCGTGGCATCGAACTGGTCAAGGCCGACGGCTCGCCGGCCCCGGAGCAACTGAGCGCACTGCTCAGCGCCGCGCGGGACGCCGGCCTGCTGTTGATGCCCAGCGGCAAATCGCGGCACATCGTCCGCCTGCTGGCGCCGCTGACCATTGAACTCGAGGTGCTGGAAGAAGGGCTGGATATTCTGGAGGACTGCCTGGCGCGGTTGGCATAACACCAGATATTTGCGCAAAAGCCGCTCGCCATGGACACTGGCGCGCCTCATGCCATCGACAAGGAAGCGCGACATGCAGTGTCCCAGCAACAGAAAACGGCTCATGGCCGGCAATACAGTGAGCTTCAGCCGCAGCGAGCAAGACTCATGAAGCAGAACCTCCCCTATGTGCTGGTATGCCTGCTGCTGATGCCGCTGTACTACTGGATGAAGCCTTACCCGCTGAGGAAGTGGACAGGCCTGGCCCTGAGCCTGGCCGGGCTGCTATGGATACTGTTCTTGCCGTCGATGCTGGGCGACCTCGATGCCGGGCTGATTGCCGTGGCACTGGTGGCCATGGGCAGCTCGCTGTTTTTCAGCCGGCGCCGCTACCAGGACCACAGCTGAGGCGCTGCACTACAAGCCGAATACCCGCCGCGCATTGCCATGCAGGAACTTGTCCCGTACCGGCTCCGGCAGCTCCAGGGCCTGGACCTGCTGCATGCATTTATCGAACGGCAACTGCGGGAAGTTGCTGCCGAACAGCACTTTGTCCTGCCCGTAGGTGCGCATGAAATGCAGCAACTGCGGCGGGTAATAAGCTGGCAGGTAGGCCGAGGTGTCGATGTAGATATTGTCGTGCTTCCAGGCCAGGCCGATCATCTCGTCAGTCCAGGGGTGGCCGATGTGCCCGGCGACAATTCGCAGTTGCGGGAAGTCCAGCGCCACCTCATCCAGATAAGGCACCGGCCGCCCGGTTTCCGAAGGCATCAGCGGGCCGGTGTGGCCGACCTGGGTGCAGAAGGGAATGCCCAGCTCCACGCACTTGGCGTACAGCGGGTAGTACAGGCGGTGGTTGGGCGGCAGTTTCCACAGCCAGGGCACAATGCGCAGGGCCTTGCAGCCCAGCTCGCCCACCGCCCGCTGCAGCTCGGCCAGCGCCGCCATCGGCCGGCTCAGGTCCACCGTGGCCACGCCGACAAAACGCTCGGGATAAGCCCGGGTGTAGGCGGCGATTTCATCGTTGCTGAACACCCAGCGCTCCGGCCGGCACCAGGCCGCCAGCATCAGTTTCTCTACCCCGGCCTGGTCCATCAGCTCGACGGTCTGCTCGATGCTCAGCGGCTGGTCCAGCAAATGCGCGGAACCTGACTTCTCGAACAGCCGCGCCACCTCCGGCAGCAACTGCCGCGCCCGGCCATTGGCCGGTTGTGCCCATGCGTCGATTGCACCCTTCATGAGAGCGATCCCCCTCTGCTGACCGTGATTCAGGTGACGAGGGCCCAGGCTACGTCCGCGCCATGACAGCGACAATGTTCGCAGCGCTCGGCGGCGTTGACCGATCCGCCCAGGTTCGGCGCCCGTCCTTCACCTGGTTCTGCCTCCCTCCTTTCCCCCTCCCTGCCCCTCGGACCGACCAACGGTTCCAAGCGCGCATTTTGCTGGCATCGTCGCTGATCAGGCCGAAAAACAAACTTCTGGAAACATAACTAGCTGAAACGTATCAGCTCCAGCAAAAACGGCAATTATGCATAAATGCAAATTTATCCTTGACCCGAAAAATCGCCTCGCTTAAGGTGAAATTGCTGTATGCACATACAGTATTTTTGATAAGCGAATCCATTCACGGACGAGGTATTACCTATGAAAAGCAACACTGAAAAATTCGGCAAGGCCCCCCATCAACCCAGCCTCTGGACTCGGGCCGATGCGCTGAAAGTCCATGCGGACGATCCCACCACGACCCAACCATTGGTCAGTGCGGATTTCCCGGTATTGAGCAACGAGGTGTTCATCTGGGACACCATGCCGCTGCGCGACCTGGACGGAAACATAACCTCCGTCGATGGCTGGTCGGTGATCTTCACCCTGACTGCGGATCGTCATCCGAACGACCCGGAGTACATCGACGAAAACGGCAACTACGACATCACCCGCGACTGGAACGACCGCCACGGCCGGGCAAAGATGTACTACTGGTTCTCCCGTACCGGCAAGGACTGGAAACTCGGTGGCCGGGTAATGGCCGAAGGGGTTTCGCCGACCGCTCGCGAATGGGCCGGCACGCCGATCCTGTTGAACGAACAGGGTGATGTGGACCTGTATTACACCGCTGTCACTCCGGGCGCGACCATCGTCAAGGTGCGTGGCCGGGTGGTGACGACCGAGCATGGCGTCAGCATGGTTGGCTTCGAGAAGGTCAAGCCGCTGTTCGAGGCCGACGGCAAGATGTACCAGACCGAAGCGCAGAACCCCTTCTGGGGCTTCCGCGATCCATGGCCGTTCCGCGACCCCAACGACGGCAAGCTGTACATGCTGTTCGAAGGCAACGTGGCCGGTGAACGCGGCTCGCACAAGGTCGGGAAAGCGGAAATCGGCGACGTACCGCCAGGTTATGAAGACGTCGGCAACTCGCGCTTCCAGACTGCCTGTGTCGGTATCGCCGTGGCCCGCGACGAAGACGGCGACGACTGGGAAATGCTGCCGCCGCTGCTGACCGCGGTCGGCGTCAACGACCAGACCGAACGCCCGCACTTCGTGTTCCAGGACGGCAAGTACTACCTGTTCACCATCAGCCACACCTTCACCTATGCCGACGGTGTGACCGGGCCGGACGGGGTGTACGGTTTTGTTGCCGATTCGCTGTTCGGCCCCTACGTGCCGTTGAACGGTTCCGGCCTGGTGCTGGGCAACCCGTCTTCCCAGCCGTTCCAGACCTACTCGCACTGTGTGATGCCCAACGGCCTGGTGACCTCCTTCATCGACAGCGTACCGACCGACGAAAGCGGCACGCAGATTCGTATCGGCGGTACCGAAGCACCGACGGTGGAGATCAAGATCAAAGGGCAGCAGACGTTCGTGGTGGCCGAGTACGACTACGGTTACATCCCGCCGATGCTCGATGTAACGCTCAAGTAATAGCGACACAGGGCGCTCAGGCAGCGGGCTCGAGTTCGATGAAGAACCCGTTGTGGATATGATCGAGATATCCCGCCTGGCTCACTGCGACTTTGCTCAGGAGCTTCATTGAACAATGCGTAGTACCAACCCTTCGCAACTGGCTACACGGATGTAGCCAGTTCTGCTCCTGCTTGCGGAAATCGCAGCAGCCCCCTCCTCTCTCCGGCCAGCAGTGGCCTTCCCGGGGTCAGCTCCCGGTCTTGACCTTGCTCCACACCCGGGTACGCACCCGTTCCATTTTCAGCGGCAGCGGCTCCAGCGGGAACAGCGTGGCCATCACTTCTGCAGACGGATAGACCCCAGGGTTGTCGCGGATCTTCTGGGCCACCAGCGCCGTGGCATCGCGGTTGGCGTTGGGGTAGCCCAGGTAGTCGGAAGACTGGGCAATCACTTGCGGGCGCAGCAGGTAATCGATGAACTTCAGGCCGTCCTGGGGATGCGGCGCATCCTTGAGCAGCACCAGGTTTTCCACCCAGACCGGCCCGCCTTCGCGGGGAATGCTGTAGACCAGACGGCGGCCGTTGTTGGCCTTCTGCGAGGCGACCTGGGCATCGAACACTCCGCCGCTCCAGCCCAGCACCACACAGATGTTGCCGTTGGCCAGGTCAGTGATGAATTTCGACGAATCAAAGTAGCGGATATGCGGCCGGACCTTGAGCAGCAAGGCCTCGGCCTTCTTGTAGTCCTCGGGGTTCTGGCTGTTGTAGGGCAGGCCCAGGTAATGCAGGGCGATGGGGATGATTTCACTCGGAGCATCGAGCATGGCGACACCACACTGGCTGAGCTTGGCCAGGTTCTCTTCCTTGAAGATCAGGTCCAAGGAATCCACCGGTGCCTGGTCGCCGAGCAGCGCCTTGACCTTGTCGGCGTCGTAGCCGATGCCCGTGGTGCCCCACAGGTAAGGCGCGGCGAAACGGTTGCCGGGGTCGTTGCTCTGTACCTTGGCCAGCATCTCGGGGTCCAGGTGCGACCAGTTGCCGAGCTGGTTGCGGTCCAGTTCCTGGAGCACCCCGGCCTTGATCAGGTTCGGCAGCAGGTCGCTGCTGGCCACCACCACGTCATAGCCGCTGCGCCCGGCCATCAGCTTGCTTTGCATCACGTCGCTGTTGTCGAAAGTGTCCTGCAGCACGCTGATGCCGGTTTCCTTGTGGAACTGCCCGGGCGTGTCCGGGGCGATGTAATCGTACCAGTTGTAGAAATGCACGCTCGGTTCGGCGGCCTGGGCCGTAGCGAAACCGAACAGTGCGGCCAGGGCCAGGGGCAAACAGCGGATAGCTTTCATCTGAGGACTCCGAGCGTTGGCACCCGTCCAAGGGACGTGCGCCTCGCCTGCTGATTATGGGTTGTTATGGCAGGGCCGAAAGCGGCGGAAAAACAGCGATGAGGTTTAAGGAATCAACAGTTCGCGACGGCCATCGGCGTGCTCGACGTATTCGCCGGACAGTTGCAGGCGCCGGTCATGCAGGTAGTCGTAATCGCGGCGGGCGGCCTTGAGTTGCCCGAGGTCGAGCTCCACCACCTGCCGGCACTCGTCGCGGCCGGCCTCGAACAGCAGCCGGCCGAAGGGATCGACCAGCGCACTACCGCCGGCGAACACCAGGCCGTCGGTGCCGTCGCCGACCCGGTTCACCATCACCGCGAAGGCCTGGTTCTCCTGGGCACGGGCCATGATCGCGGTGCGATGCACCGGGCCGTAGGGGTCCATGTTGCCGTTGCTCACCAGGATCAGCTCGGCGCCCAGTTGGCCGAGGGCGCGGGCGCTTTCCGGCAGTTCGATGTCGTAGCAGATCAGCAGGCCGACCCGCACGCCCCGCCAGAACACGGTGCTGTAGCGGTCGCCGGGCTGGAACAGGCCGCGCTCGTCGGGCCACAGATGGGTCTTGCGGTAACTCGTCGCCACCCCTTCGGGGGTCACCAGCAGCGAGGTGTTGTAGTAATGGCCGGCGGTTTTTTCGGCGATGCCAACCACCACCGCGACCCCCTTGGCGCGCACCGCCCGCAACACGGCCTGGATACTCGGCCCGTCCAATGGCTCGGCAACCTCGGCCAGTTGCTGCGGGTTGGCGAAACCGCTGATCTGGGTTTCCGGGAACACCAGCAGGTCGATGTCGTCGTCACAGTCGGCAATGCCCCGCAGGACCCGCTCGAGGTTGTAGGCCGTGTCGCCGTCACGGCCGGCCAGTTGCATCAGTTCAATCTTCATCGCGGATCCTTTGAAGTGTCGGCAGGTCTCCGAACGCCGCATGAGCGGCACCCGCCAGGGCTGGTGGCGAGTATGGAGGGCGCGCAGCCGCGTGGTAATCACTTCAATGGAGTACCCCGCCAGGGTTAGTTGGCGGGTCGAGTCAGCGCCAGACTGAAGGGCTCAGGCATGACCCGGTGGCTGGCGTGAAGCCGTCGGGGCTTTCAGCGCGCACCAGGTCCAGAGCGCGCTGCACAGGTCCGGCAAGGCCAGCAGCAACAGCACCGGCGATATCAGCCCGGCGGCGACGAAGGCGGCAAAAAACACCGGCACCGACAGGCGGATCGCCACGGTCAGGGCCATGAATTCGCGCCGCTCGGTGTAGCCGGCCCAGACGTAATAGACCCCCAGGTACAGCGCCAGCTGGCCCATCACCCGGATCCATACCTCGTCGGTCAGGGCAAAACCGAACAACGGCAGCAGCAGGTTGGGTGCCAGCACCAGCGCGGCGCCCAGCAACAACATGTACAGGCCGAACAGAAATACGCTCTTGCCCGGATGGCTCATGGTTTTACTCCTTGGGGATGCGACGTCAGCCGATAGGCCTCGGCATCGAAATAACGGGTCTGCTGGCGGAACTGCCAGCTGAACCCCGGCCACAGGGCGACGTTGCGCCCGCTGTGAGGGTCGACGTACCAGCTCTGGCAACTGCCGACGCTCCACACCGCGCCGCGCAGCCTGCGGCGCAGGCCCTGGTTGAAGCGCGCCTGGGCCTGCGGATCGACATCGACACTGGTCACACCCAGGCGTTGCAGGGTGTCCAGGGCGCCGAGGATGTAGGCGATCTGCGACTCGATCATGTAGACGATGGAGTTGTGCCCCAGGCCGGTGTTGGGCCCCATCAGCAGAAACAGATTGGGAAAGCCGCTGACCGTGGTGCCCTTGTAGGCTTCGCTGCCCTGCCGCCAGGTATCGACGATGTCCACCCCGCCGCGCCCGAGGATCATCCCCGCCGGAAATGGCGTGCGCGCCTTGAAGCCGGTGCCGAAGATCAGCGCATCCAGGGCATGGCGCTGGCCGTCGACGGTGATCAGCGCGTCCTCGGTGACTTCACGGATACCGCTGGTGACCAACCGGGTGTTGGCCTGGGCCAGGGCCGGGAAGTAGTCGTTGGACAGCAGGATGCGCTTGCAGCCGATGGCGTAGTCCGGGGTCAGGCGCCGGCGCAGTTCCGGGTCCTTGACCTGGCGCCGCAGCAGATTGAGCGCCAGCCATTGGTGCAAGGCCATCAGCCGCGGGTTGAACACGAAACCGAACACACGGGTTTCATGGGCGGTGTAGATCAGCCCGCGCAACAGCCGCTGCATAGCGGGAAAACGCCGCAGCAGGCGCTGGCCGCTAGTGGAAAAGGCCCGGTCCGGCTTGGGGATGATCCACGGCGGCGTGCGCTGGAACACCGCCAGGCTGGCCACTTGCGGCTGGATCTGCGGCACGAACTGGATCGCCGACGCGCCGGTGCCGATCACCCCGACCCGCTTGCCGGCCAGGACGTACTCATGGTCCCACTGCTGGGAATGAAAGACCCGGCCCTTGAAGCGCTCCAGCCCCGGCAGCTGGGGATAATCCGGGGTCGACAAGGCCCCGGTGCCAGCCACCACCACCTGGGCAAAACGCACGCCGCCACGGGCATCGGTCACCTGCCACAGCGCGCGCTCTTCCAGCCAGCGCAGGCCGCTGACCGCGGTGTTGAAGCAGCAGTGTTGCAGCACCTGATACTTGTCGGCGCAGTGCCTGAGGTAATCGCGGATCTCCGGCTGCGGCGAAAAGCGCCGCGACCAGTCGGGGTTGGGCTCGAAGGAAAACGAATAGAGATGGGAAGGAATGTCGCAGGCACAGCCGGGGTACTGGTTGACCCACCAGGTGCCGCCGACGCCGGCTTCCTGTTCAAGGATCAGGAAGTCCTGCTCGCCGCGCTGGCGCAGGTTGATCGCCATACCGATGCCGGAGAAGCCGGCACCGATGATCAACACCCGATAGACCCGCGCCGGATCGGCCTGCTCCTGAAGTAGCGCACTCATGTTCCTGACTCCTGGCGGCACAAACGCCGGGCGTGACCGTCCGCAGCGCATGCACTGTTTATTTTAAACCTCTGTGGATCAAGGGCCGGCCGCCCGCCGGCCCGGGCGGCTAAATCGACTCGGCGTGCAGCCGGCTGGTCCGGTGCGCCAGGTTCTCCAGCGCCTGCGGGTCGAGCTCGGCGGCGATCACCAGGGCCTGGCGGCGCAGGGTTTGCAGCGGCGTGCGGCGGCCGAACACACCGGTGAAGTGCATGAACATGCGCATCCCGAAACCCAGCCCATCGCCCCTTTGCCGCGGCACCAGGTGCAGGTGGGCATGGGGGATGTGCTGGTTGGTGGCCTTGCCGTCGTTGACGATCAGGTGCGTGCCTTCCACCCCGAAGCCGGCGCGACGCTGGGCGGCCAGCAAGGTATCGAACACCTGGTACAGGTGCTGGCGGATGACCGTGGGCAGTTGCTCGAGTTTTTCCACATGGGCCAGCGGGATCAGCAGCACGTGGCCCTGCCCCAGCGGGTGTACGTCCATGAAGGCCATGCAGTGGGTATCGCGATAGACCAGGGCGCTGGGCAATTCGCCGGCTGCGATCTGGCAGAAAATACAGGTCATCCGTGAATCCTCGGTGGGTGGCGCTCCTTCGGGCGCTGTAAATGTAGCTCACGCCGCTCGCCGAGGTTCGGCGGAAGTTGTTACCGGACGTCGCGCGAACATCCGCGCCAGCAGCCAGCGGTCGCGCAGGTAGGGCTTGTTGTCCAGCAGCGCCGCCAGCCGTGGCAGGTTGACGAAGGGCACACCGGGGTAGATGTGATGCTCGACGTGGTAGTTGATGTTGGCCCACAGCAGGCCGATCAGCCGGTCGCTGACGGTCACGGTGTTCTTCGCCAGGTCCAGGCGCTGCGGGTCGCCGACCTCCAGGGTGGCCATGGGGAAGTGCTCGTAGCCCCGGGAAATCGGGTTGATCACCAGCGCCAGCAATAGCAGCGGCACGATGAAGATCAGCACGAACTGCAGCATCAGCCCCTGGCTGTAGCACCAGGCGCCGATCGCCGCCATCGACAGCAGATTGAACGCCAGCTCGCGCAGCACCCGGTTGCGCACTGCCTTGCCGTAGCGCACCAGGGAAAAGTAGATGAAGCGCGGCACGAACACGGCGATGCGCAGGAACATCCACTTCACCCCGCCGGTGTAGTTCCAGTCGTCGGGGTCCTTGTGCGGATCGCCCAGATAGCGGTGATGGTACTTGTGGCATTCGGTGAAGGAGGAAAACGGGAACACGATGAACCAGGCCATGAAGCGCCCGACCCACAGGTTCAGCGCCGCCGACCGAAAGCCGCTGGCATGCCCGCAATCGTGTTGCAGCACGGTGAAGGCATGCAGCTGGTTGCCCAGCACCAGCACCGCCAGTGCCAGGCCCCAGGGGTTGTCGCCGAGCAGGATGTACAGCGCCGCCGCGCACCAGACCAGCAGGTGCAACAACGACCAGAGCGTGAACTTCAGCGGTTGCGGCTGCATCAGTGCCTGCAACTGGGCCTGGCGCTCGCGGTCGACCCGCAGTTCGGCGCGCTTGGCCAACCGCAACTGGTCTTCGGCGGCATGGTGGGTTGAATGACTCATGAATTGACCTTCCTCTGTCTGTATCGCTAATCGACTTGCAGGCGCACGTCGTCCGTCAATGGATAGCCCACGCACAACAGTGCCTGGCCTCGGTTCAGTTCGTCCGCCGACAGCCCGTGGTCTTCGCGCATGCGCACTTGCCCCGTCAGCCGGGTGCAGACACAGGCGGTGCAGAAACCGCTGCGGCAGGAAAACGGTGGCTGCACGCCGCTGGCCAGGGCCGCGTCGAGCAGGGTCTGGCCTGGGGCAACGGTGAAGTTGAACGTCTGGCCCTGCATCAGCAGCTCCACGCGTTTTTCCGTGTCGCCGCTGGCCACTGGCGCCTTGGCCGGGGTGAAACGCTCCTGGTGCACGCTTTCCGGGGCAATGCCCAGGGCCTCCAGGGCAGCGGTCACCTCGTCCATCATGCCGCTGGGGCCGCAGCTGTAGTATTCGCGGGCCTGCGGGCCGGGCAGCGCGCCGAGAATGTCCATCACCCGCTCGCGGGTCAGGCGCCCTTCGTGGGCCCCCGGGGTGTCCGGCCGCGACAACACATGCACCAGCTGCAAACGCTCGCCGAAGGTCTGCCGCAGCTGGTCGAGCTTGTCGCGGAAGATCACCGACTCCCGATTGCGGTTGCCGTAGATCAGCGACACCTGCGAGTCCGGCTCGAAGTGCAGCGCCGACTTGAGGATCGAGAAGATCGGCGTGATCCCGCTGCCCGCCGCCAGCAGCACCAGGTGCCGGCCCCTGCCCGGCTGCGGGGCGAAGGTGAAGCGGCCGTGGGTGCCGAGGGTCTGCACCGCGTCGCCGGCGCTCAGCTCCTGCACCAGGCGATTGGAGACCTTGCCGCCGGCCACCCGCTTGACGGTGATCGACAGGGTCTTGTCCAGCCCCGGCGTGCTGCTGATGGAATAGGCGCGGCAGCCCTTGGCGCCGTCGACGTCGACCTCCAGGGTCAGGTATTGCCCGGCGCTGTAGCGGACTTTGCGCAGCAGCGGCTGCTTGAGGTGAATGGTCACCGCGTCGTCGGTTTCCCGTTCGATGGCGGCGACTTTCAAGGTCAGGGGACGGTTCATGGCTGGCCCAGGGCGCTGTGCGCAGGTGTGGATTCGTGGGCGTCGTGCGCTGTGCCGAGGCGCCGTTGATGGGCGTGCTCATGGGCCGAGATGGGCGCCGGCAGCACCCGGTATTGCAGCAGGCGGACTTTCTCTGCGTGGTCCAGCGGCTGCCACCAGTCCAGCTTGTCCGCCAGCGCATCGAAGCGGCGCAGCATCAGCAGCACGAACAGGCCGAACACGCTGAGGTCGCGAAACACCATGGAGCCGGCGGCCGCCAGTTCCGGCTTGAGCCGCTCGAACAGCGCCGGGCTCTCCGACCAGTGGCCGACGGCCCAGTGATGGTGGCAGGCGTGGTAACCCTCGTTGAGGATATTCACCGGCGTTTCCAGCAGGGTCACGGTGTTGTACATCCAGTCCCTGGGGTCTTCCTGGCCGCCGTAGAAGGCGTGCTGGCTCCAGTGGATGACGCCCATCAGGAAGTTGCTCGCGCACCAGGGCACCAGCATGTAGAACACGGCGATCGGCAGGCTGTAGAACGCCAGCGCGACGAACAGCCCGCCATGCACCAGGTTGCCCATGACCATGGCCCGGGCCTGGCTGCGCTTGCGCTTGCTCTTGAAGTACAACCAGGGCGAAACCATGAACTGCTGGTACATCACCTCGCGCACCATGTAGACGGCGAAATCCCAGGCGCTGGCATGGTCGTAGCGTGCAGTGGCGTAGACATCCAGCGGCCCGGCGTTCTCCCGGTGATGCTGTTGCAAATGCGCCGCCGCGTGGGGGATCAGGCCCATGGGAATGGCGAAGAACATGTACAGGAAGGAGTTGCCGACCCAGCGATCCAGCAGGCTCGAACGCTTGAAGATACCGCCGGGCACGTGGCCTTCCTGATGCATGGCGCTGAAGGAGCGGACGAAGCCGCGGATGTTCGGGCCGTAGACGAAGGCGTAGAACAGCAGCACCAGCAGCCAGGAGATTTCCTTGAGCCACAGCTGGGCGATGAACACCGGCCCGGCGGTCAGGCCCAGGCTGATGGCGGCGGCGAGGATCGGCTCGTCCCGCGGGTCCTTGAGCAAACGGTCGGCCAGTGGCTGCAACAAGCGGTGATAGCTCGTCACCAGCCAGCCGCCCAGGGCCTTCATTCCCGGCAGCCACGACAACACCCGGCGCCCGACCTGCAAGGTGCACGACAGGGCCAGAATCACAACGATAGCCGCGGTGTTGAACACCAGCAGCAGACTGAACAGCGGAACAGCCAGGCAGTGAAACCCGCGACCGACATTGGCCGGGCGCGGCGGATAGAGAAAATCGCTACTCATGCTTCTACTCCATTAGGCATGTTGCCGAGGCCGGAGCGACGCCAGCGGCGCCACAGCTCCGGCTCGGTAGCAGGCGAATCAGGCGCTGTAGGACTCGCGCAGGAACTGCGCCAGCAACGGCGTGGCGGCGCCGCGGGAGATCGGGTGGAAGCAGATCGCCCGGGAGGCCGTCAGCAGATAGGCCACTTCATCGGAGGCGATAAAGGCCATGCCACCCAGCAGCTCGACGCTGAGGTTGGTCGAACGCTCGATCGCCGCCTGCACCAGGAAGCGCGTGCACAGCGCCTTGTGGTAGGTGTTCATTGGCGCATCCTGTTGCGCCTGCAATTCGCCGGCGGTGCCGAGCAGCGCCTGATGGGCGCCTTCCAGTTCGATGCACAGCAGCGCCAGTTGCGCGGGGTCGGCAAAGGCTTTTCGCAGCAAGCGGTCGACCAGGGCCGAAGCCACGCCCAGGTAGCTGCCGCCGACCATCAGCTGGAACCAGCTCAGGCCGTTGAGCGAGGTTTCCATGGCGGTCGCGGCCACCTCTTCGCTGTCGGCGCCGTCGGCCAGCAGCATGCGCTCGCTGGGCACGAACACGCCGTTGAACACCAGTTCGTTGCTGTCGGTGGCGCGCAGCACCGTGGCGTTCCAGAAGGGTTCGCGGGTGACCGTGCTGCCATCGGCAAAGACCACGGCAAAGCCCTGGCTGACACTGCCGTCGTCCTGCTCACAGGCGACACCGACCACGATCACGTCCATGTGGTGGCTCATGGTGCAGGGCTTCTTGCTGCCGTCGAGGACGAAACCGCCCTCCACCGGCCGCGCCTTGACGCTACGGTTGAAGATCTCCGAGCCCGGCTTGCCCTCAGCGAAGGCCGAGGCGATCAGCAACTGGTTCTGGGTGATGCCCCACAGCAGCTCTTCCGCCGCCGGGATCAACCCACCCAATTGCACGATGGTGGCGATGGTGTGGTGGTGCATGGTCATCATCACCGCCAGGGACGGGCACAGCGAACCGATGGCCCGCAGGATTTCCACGGTTTCCTCCGGCGAGGCGCCGAGGCCGCCGTAGGTCTCGGGGATGATCAGGCCGGCGGCGCGGTAGTCGCGAAACAGCCCGCAGAGCACGGCCGGGTCGGCCTGTTCCAGGGCCATCAGGCCACGCTCCTGGAGGGCGGCGAGCAGGCCCGGCAAGTACTTCTCGGTGGCGTTGCGGGCGTTGTGCATCGACATGGTGTGGACTCCTTTCTCGTTGTCAGGGTTAACCGGCTTTTTCGATCAACTGCTCCACCGCGGGGGCGAAACCGAAGGCTCGGGCCAGGTCGAAGATCGCTTCGGCATCCTCCAGTGGAGGACGCTTGCCGATGCTGTAGTCGCGCTGCAGGCCGGCCATGGTCAGGACCATGGTTTCGGCCAGGCAGCTGAAGGTCACGCCCGTGGGCAGACCGGTGAGGTTCTGCTGGCCGAAACGCTGGCTGCGGTCGGGCAGATGGATCAGGCCGCCTTCGATCACCGTGACGTCCGGGCGCAGCGCCAGGGTGACGTGACCGATGTCCGGCGGCTGCGCGCAGTCGCAGATGATCGCGTTCTGATGCAGGACCAGCGGGTCGATAAAGGCCGAGCCGTTGGAGGTGGCCGAGAGCACGGTTTCCAGGCGTGGCAGCCAGCTCCCCAGGTCCGCGGTGATCACCAGCGGCGGCTGCACCTGCGGCTTGCCATGGGCCAGGGCATCGATGCGGTCGAACAGTTCGCGCAATTGCTCCTCGTCGCCAAGGTCGCGATCCAGCAGTTGCTCGACGCTGGCCAGGCTCGGCAGGAGCAGCACCAGGGTCTTGGCGATGCCGCTGCTGTGGCCGCCCTGGATCTGCAGCAAGGCGTCGCGATACAGCTCGCCGGCCACCAGCCGCAGCTCGTCCATGGCGCCCCGATTGGCCCCATTGCCGAGCAATACCAGGTGCTCGCAGAAGCGCCCCAGGCGCAGGCTGGCCAGGCGGCCCACCGAACCGTAGGCACCGATCACCCCGGTCAGGCGCTTGGCCAGCGGCGCGCCCCGATTGGCGCAGGTGCTCAGTAGCGCATCGACACCGACCATGGCCGTCAGGCTGTTGCCGGTGGTGGTGTGGAACCGCTCGTTGATGACATCGACACCAGCACTGGAAATCACCGAGGTGTAGGCCCCCAGGCCGACGAAATCCACCTCCAGCTCGGCGACGCTGTCCAGGTAGTTGGCCAGCAGCTTGCGCCGCTTGCCCAGGCTCAGGCGCATCAGGTCGCGCGGTTGCAGCAGGCTGCCGACCAGCCAGCCTTCGACATAGTCGCCGGCACCGTTGTAGACCCGCCGGGCGTGATAGGACACACCGGCATCGAGGTCGGGCTTGGCCCATTCGGAGAAGTCGTCGAGCCAGCCCTGCATGAAGGTTTTTTCCGCCGCCGACAGCCCCAGGCCGTCCACCACGCTGTCGCCGTTGACGCTCTCGGCGGTGGTCGGGTGCAGCAGGAAGGCGAAGCGACCCAGGCAGCGCCCGCTGCTGCGCGGTTTGCCGGGCACCACCCAGGGGCTCGACACACCCCGTGGCCCGGCATAGCCGTGGGCTTCGAGGATCAAGCGATGCTGCTGGTTGTGCACCACCAGTTCCGCCACCGCCTTGAGGCCTTCGAGCAGCAGGTCGATGTCGGCGCGTTCGATGCACAGCGGTGGCTGGATGCGCAGCACGTTGCCTTCGGTGAGGGTCGGCAGGCAGTACACGCCATGGCGGCTTTTCAGGTAGCCGCAAACGATCGGTACCAGGGCGCCGAAGGCGCTGGCCAGGGACAGGGTGTACAGGCGCTCGCCGCTCCAGCGGCGGAATTTCAGGCCAAGCATCAGGCCGCGGCCGTCGAGGCTGTGGAACACCTCGGGATAGTCGCGTACCAGACGCGACAGCCCGGCATGCAGATAGGCGCCCTGCTGCGCCGCGTGCTTGAGCTGGGCGCCGTCGTTGGCCGTGAGCTGGTCGAGCACGGCCAGGCCGATGGCGGCGCTGAAGCCATTTACGGCGAAGGTGGAACTGTGGTGCCGGTCGAAATCACGGCTCCAGCACTGCTCGCCGTAGATGCACGCGCCAATGGCCGCGACACCGCCGCCCAGGGCCTTGGCCAGCAGCACCACGTCCGGCTCCAGGCCGTGGGCGGTGGCGGCGAACAGCTCGCCGGTGCGGCCCAGGCCGGTCTGGATTTCATCGAGGACAAACAGGGTGCCGTATTGGCGGCAGAGGTTCTGCGCCGCCAGCAGGTAGCCTGGGGGCGGGGTGATCATGCCCGCCTCGCCCTGCACCGCCTCGACAAAAAAGGCTGCGGCGCGCCGGGTCTTCAGCAGCGCCTCGAGGGCCTCCAGGTCGCCATAGGGCACATGGCTGAAACCCTCGGCGCGGATCTGGAACGGCTCGCGGTAAATGGCCTTGCCGGTGACCGCCACCGCGCCCTGGGTCTTGCCGTGAAAACCGGTCAGGGTGCCGATCACCAGCTCGCGCTGGGTCGCGGCGCGGCACAGCTTGATCGCTGCCTCGACGGTCTCCGCGCCACTGGTGGTGAAGGTCACTTTCGAATGGTTGCCCGGCGCCAGCTCGATCAAACGCCGCGCCAGCTCCTCGGCGCCGGGGTTGATCAGCGGCTGGACCAGCGAGGCCTGGCCGCTGGCGAGGAATGTGTGGATCGCCTCGGTAATTGGCGCCGCGCCATACCCGAAGGGCACCGCGCCGAACTGGCCGACGAAATCGATCAGGGTCTGGCCGCTGGCGGTTTCGATCCGGGTGCCCTGGGCGCGAACCACGGTCTCGTTGAGGCCGACGAATTCCAGCAGTTCCTGGCGGGTGATATTGAGCAACGAGTCAGCCATGACTGACCTCCCCCACCGCGCCGAGCGCGCCCTGGTTGATGACGCCATACAGATGCTGACTGACCTTGCTCACGGTGTCGTGCAGGTAGGCCAGTTCCGGGTCCAGGGAGATGCCGAAACGGTCTTCGAACTCGGCGGACAGACCGACGATCAGCACCGAGTCGACGCCCATCTCGTGGAACGAACGCTCGACGTCCAGCGACCCGGAATCGACCTCCAGCAGGCTGGCCAGGGTTTCGGTCACGGCAAAGGTTATTTCGTCTATATGCACAGTCGCCTCCCAGCGTATTTCGCTTCCTTTGCATGGCCGTTGGCCCGCGCCACCCCGTGGTGAAACCACGGGATCGACGCTTGGGCAGGCGTCATGATGCAAACGCGTTTTGAGTGTGGATGACCCGCCGCAGCAGGCCATTTGCTACACCCCGATGCTCGGCGTCATGCCGGCTCAGCTCAATACTCCGTAAGGAGTAGCGCCTGGTTTTGTAGGCGCTGCCGCGGGCTGCGACAGGACCGAAGGTCCTCCAGCGATCTCAAGCCCCCTGCGCCCGCTTCGCGGTCGATCGCAGCCTCGCGGGCTCGGCAGCGGCTACAAACGCGCCGACCGGCAGGTCGCGCCTGGCTTTTGCTTTTGATCTACCCGCCCCATCGGGAGGCCGAGTGGAGGTGTTCATCAGGGGGATGGCGCGCAGCGCCCCTCGACGCAGTCGAGGACATCGTATGGAGGTCGAAGCGAAGCCGACCGGAGTCGATGCCCCCTGATGGACGCCGGAGCGAGGGAACCTGAGCGCAGCGAAGGCCGTACGCAGGGGCAAGCGTTTTTGGTTCCTTTTTAGGCGTTTGTAAAAAGGGACTCGCCGTAAGGGCGAAACCCTAAGTGGCCGTTACCACAGGAATGGATATGTACACCGTCCAAAAAATGCAGCGCCTGCACGGAAGCCATCGCGGGCAATCGAGCGTCGACCGGCCGCTCCTACAGAAGCCTCCCCCGGCATAGATATGTACACCATCCAAAAAATGCAGCGCCCAAACAGACACCATCACGGCCAATCGAACACCGACCGGCCGCTCCTACAAAAAGCACAGGCGACGCCGAAGCACTGAGCCTCGTCAGCACTGAGGGGGTGGTTACTGGATGAAAGACAGGCAGCACTCACTCGTCGCAGAACAACGCCGCGATCTGCGCCCGACTCGACGCCTGGAGTTTGGAGAAGATGTTCTGCAGATGGGTTTTCACGGTCTTGTCGCTGATGCCGAGGATCTGGCCAATCTCCCAGTTGGTCTTGCCTCGGGCCACCCAGCGCGAAATCTCCGCTTCGCGGCTGGACAGGATGGACAACAGTTGATGGTTCGGCCCCGGGTTGTGGCGCAACAGCTTGCTGCCCAGCGCCCGGTTCAGGGCGATGTGCAGGTACGGGGCGAAGACCATCATGCGCATTTTGCTTTCATGGGCCACGGTGGCCGAGATGTTGTGAAAGAAGTAGCCGGTGAAGGTGTTGCGGTGCAATCCGGGCAGCAGGGTCCAGCCCAGATTGCGTATCCCGTGTTCGCGAAAGATCTTCGCCCACACCTGGTCCTGCGAGTTACCCAGGCGCTCCAGGGTGGTGAACTTGGGGCGTCCGCAATGCTCGATGGGGTCGATGCCCAGCGGCGGAATCATGCCGTCGCGACCGACGATGGCCTTGATCAGGTCATCGGAGACGCTGTCCGGATGAATCAGGTGCGAAAAGAACACCCGGTGCGCGCGGACCCGGCCGCTGGCGAACACGAAGTTCTCGCACGGCAGGATCTGCGGCAGCGCCAGCTGGGTCTGCTGTGTCAGCTCGGCGATGCTGCGCGCCGAGGTGATGGAGTTGAGCACGCTGGTCAGCTGCAACCGTTGCTGGCTGTCGGTGGGCGGCAACGACAGCACCGACCGCGGGCGGCTGGCCAGTTCCAGCCGCGGTTCGCAGAAGGCCGGCTGGGCGAACAGCAACGCCGCGGGTTTGGGCGCATGCACCGGGCCGATCGATAGACTGGTCATGCTTCCACGACCTGGCTGTCGACGGTGATGTCACGCAATACCCGGCCGTTGCTCTCCACCGCAACCACCGACTTGTCCAGCGGATGGGCTTCGGCCGGCGCCGTGCCCTCGAGTGCCGCCAGCCAGGGGGCGAACTGCTTGCGGCACTCCTGGCGCTTGATCTTGCCGCTGGAGGTACGCGGCAACGACCCGCCGAACACCAGCAACAGCACCGGCCGCGCCAATTGGTGCTGTTGCCACAGCCGCGCCTTCAAGTCGCTGAACAGCTGCGGCAGGTCGAGGCTGCGCAAGGCCCGCCGCTCGATTTCCTGGGCGATCACCACCTGCTCGCTGTCGCCGGTCTCGATGCTGAAGGCCGCGGTGCCGTCCGGGCGAAAGCTGTCATGGGTACGCAGCACGGTGTTCTCGATATCGCCGGGGTGATGGTTGACGCCATTGACGATGATCAGGTCCTTGAGCCGCCCGGTGACGAACAGCTCGCCATCGAGCAGGAAGCCCAGGTCGCCGGTGCGGAAGTAGCGCGACCAGCCCAGCGCCGGCGGGGCCGGGCGAAAGGCCGCGGCGGTGCTCTCCGGGCGCTGCCAGTAACCGCTGGCGACGCTGTCGCCGAGGATGCAGATCTCGCCGACCCGCCCGTCCTCCAGCGGCTGTTCGGTGTGCGGGTCGCAGATGAACGGGCCCTGCCCCGGAATGCCACGGCCGCTGCTGACCAGGGTGCGCAGGCGCAACTCGGCGTCGCTGCCCTGGTCGTCGTGCAGGCGCGCCACATTGTCCTCCAGCAAGCCGGCATGGAACTGGCGAATCACCGGCTCGCGCTTGCTACCGCCGGCGCTGACCATCAGCGTACCTTCGGCCAGCCCGTAGCAGGGAAAGGCCGAGGTGCTGGCAAAACCGGCGCAGGCGAAACGCTCATGGAAGGCGGCAATGGTCTGCGCCCGCACATGTTCGGCGCCGTTGAAGGCCACCTCCCAACTGCTCAGGTCGAGGCCGGCCAGCTCTTCGTCCTTGATCTTGCGCAGGCACAATTCATAGGCGAAGTTCGGCCCGCCGCTGACGGTGCCGCGGTAGGTGCTGATGGCCTGCAACCAGCGCAGCGGCCGTTGCAGGAAGTGGATCGGCGCCAGCAGGGTCGAGCCGAAGCCGACGAACAAGGATTGCAGGATGCCGCCGATCAGCCCCATGTCGTGATACGGCGGCAGCCAGCTGACCAGGTGACTGTCCTTGTGGGTCAGAAAGCCGCGGCTGATGCTGCGCGAATTGTGAATCAGGTTGCCGTGGGTCACCGCCACTCCTTTGGGAATCCCGGTGGAGCCGGAGGTGTATTGCAAAAAGGCGATATCGTCCCGGGTCACAGGAACCGTCCGCCATTCGCTGGCCAGGGCCAGGTCCAGAGTCGCCATGTCCAGCACCCGCGGACTTTCGGCCTGCCCCAGCCGGGCCTGGATGGTCGGGACATCCTCGCCACTGGCCAGCGCCGCCGTCGGCTGGCAGTCATCGATGATGCCGTCCAGCCGGTCCAGGGTCTTGGTCGCCCCCGGCGGATAGGCCGGCACCGCCACCAGCCCGGCATACAGACAGCCCATGAAGGCGATCACATAGTCCAGGCCCGGCTTGAGCAGGATCAGCACCCTGTCCCCCACCCGGCAATGCCCCTGCAACCGGGCCGCCGCCGCTCGCGCTGCGCGGTCCAGTTCAAAGAAGGTGATCAGGGTTTCTTCGTCTCGCCCGTTGTGCAGAAAACGATAGGCCAATCGGTCCGGGATCGTATGGGCGTGAAGCTGCAGACATTCCGAAAAATTCGCATACGGAACGTCGCTATCGTGGTCGTTCGTAGTCATTATTTTGTGTCCAGGCAGCCGTACTTAGCCATCTCCCGCAAGGCCCGAAATCTGCGGCCTTGCGCATCCATTACGCTTGATCATCCTCTGGGAGCGCGCACTCGAAGTTAATACTCCGAACGGCGTATACCCGCAATTTCCGCCCCCGGCGCATATTCGCCTCACAGCTCGATGCATGCATGGCTTTTTGCCATACAGCCTTGCAGTCATCAGCCCTTTTCAAAGAGGTGAAGCCGACTATCCGGGCCTGCGCAAGCTGGGCTTGTGTAACTGGCCATGTCATGAAATCCACGCCGGAACGGGAGCGTTCCGGTTTCGCCACCAGCGTGCGCAGCACCGGGAGAACAGGATGTCTTTTAGCGAATACGCCACCTTCGACGCGGTCGGCCTGGCCGATCTGGTCAGAACCAGACAGGTACGCCCCTCCGAACTGCTGGAGGAAGCCATACGCCGCATCGAAGCCTTCAACCCGGCGGTCAACGCCGTGGTCTACAAAGCCTACGACAAGGCCCGGGCGCAGGCCGCCGAACAGGACAAGGCCGTGCCGACGGGCGCGCTGCACGGCGTGCCGTTCCTGCTCAAGGACATCCTCGGCGACTGCCAGGACCTGCCCTCGACCCTGGCTTCGCGCATGCTGCAAGCACGGGTCATGCCCCAGGACTGCGAGCTGGTGAAGCGTTTTCGCCAGGCCGGGCTGGTGTTCGTCGGCAAGACCAACGCCCCGGAGTTCGGCATTCTGCCCACCACCGAAGGCGCCTTCTACGGCCCGGCGCGCAACCCGTGGAACCTGGAGTATTCCACCGGCGGCTCCAGTGGTGGCGCGGCCGCCGCGGTGGCCACCGGCATGGTCCCGGCGGCCCATGGCAACGACGGCGGCGGCTCGATCCGCATTCCCGCCTCCTGCTGCGGTCTGGTCGGCCTCAAGCCGACCCGGGCGCGCAACTCCCTGGCCCCGGACTTCGGCGAACTGCTCAGCGGCCTGCTGGACGAACATGTACTGACCCGCAGCGTGCGCGACAGCGCCGCCCTGCTCGACGCCACTCACGGCGTGGTGCCGGGCGACCCGTACCGCGCGCCGCCCATGCAGGGGCGTTTTCTCGACCAGCTCGGCCGCGAACCGGGGCGCCTGCGCATCGCCTTCTCCAGCACCGACCCGGCCGGGCGGCCGCTGCACCCCGACTGCATCGCAGCGGTGGAAAGCACCGCGCGCCTGCTCGAATCCCTCGGCCACCATGTGGAAGAAGCCGCGCCGCAGCTGGACCTGCAAAGTTTTGCCGAAGCCTTCAGCGCCCTGTGGTTTTCCGGAATCGCCTTCGCCGTGGAACTGATGAGCCTGCAACTAGGACGCGGCCCGCTGCCCGGCGAACTGGAAAACCTGACCCAGGCCGTGCATCAACGCGGCCTCGGGGTAAGCGCGGTGGAGTACCAGATGTCCGAGCTGGTGCTGCAGCAGGTCGGCCGGGAAATGGCGCGCTTCCACCAGACTTATGATTGCTGGCTGACCCCGACCCTGGCCCGGCCGCCGCTGCGCAACGGGGTGGTGGATATCCATTCCAGCGACCTGGAAAACACCTACGGCCCGCTGATCGACTACAGCCCGTTCACCGCCATCCACAACGCCTCGGGGCAGCCGGCGATTTCCCTGCCGCTGCACTGGAACGCCGAGGGCCTGCCGATCGGCCTGATGCTCAGCGCCGCCTTTGGCGAGGAAAGCCTGCTGTTCCGCCTGGCCGGCCAGCTGGAACAGGCACGGCCATGGAAGGACCGGCGGCCGCAGCTGTTCATGCAGCACCGCCCCAACGAAGCGGTTATCGGCTAAGGAGAGCAGCACCCATGCGCACGCTGGACACCTCGACCGCCCCGCCTTATTGCCCCGTTGGTTCAGGCCAGGAGCAGCGCCTGCCGGGGGCCATTCCCTGGCCCACCGATGGCCTGAACCGCGAGCAACTGGCGCGTTATGGCAAGGAGCTGATTCGCCAGACCCTGCCTTTTACCGTGGAAAACCGCCGCCTGAGCTGGTGGCATTTCTACTCGACGCTGCTGGTGATCGGGCTGTTCGGCGCGGCCGTGGCCATGCCGTTGTGGTGGCCGCTGCGCCTGGCGTGCAGCGTGCTGCTGGGCTTGTCCCTGGTGCGCATGTTCGTGCTGTACCACGACTACATGCACGGCGCGATCCTCAAGGGCTCGCGTTTTGCCGAGGTGTTTTTCAAGACCTTCGGCCTGCTGCTGATGGCCCCGCCGACGCTGTGGAAGCAGTCCCACGACTACCACCACGGCCACAGCTGCCAGTACGTCGGCGCGGAACAAAACCGCCTGCCGCTGCTGTCCACCCACACTGACCTGGGCACCTTTCCCCTGCTGTCCACCGAGGAATATGCCCGCGCCGGGCGCCTCAAGCGCTTGCGTTATCGTGTCGCCCGGCACCCGCTGATGATCCTGCTGGCGTCATTCAGCATCTTCATTTTCAGTATCTGCATGGTGTCGCTGATCACCCAGCCGCGGCATCGGCTCTGGTCGCTACTGGCGCTGGCGCTGAACCTGGCGAGCGCCGTCGCCCTGGCACTGCTGGCACCGGACATCCTGCTGTACGGGGTATTGGTCCCCAGCCTGTCCGGCTCGGCGCTGGGCGCCTACATGTTCTACTGCCAGCACAACTTCCCCGGCGTGCGTTACCCCGAGCGCGCCGACTGGGACTACGCCGCTACCGCGGTGTTCTCCTCCAGCTACATGCGCACCGGCCCACTGATGGCCTGGTTCACCGCCAATATCGGCTATCACCATGTGCATCACGCCAACTCGGGCATCCCCTTCTACCGCCTGCCAGAAGCCATGGCGGCGATCCCGGCGTTGCAATCGCCCATCACCACTTCGCTGCACCCGCGGGATATCTACCGCTGCCTGCGACTCAAGCTGTGGGACCCGGCGCACCAGCGCATGATCTCGTTCGCCGAGTTTCGCCAGCAGGCGCAACGCTGAAGGAAATGAGCTGTCGGGCGTTGCCCGGCGAGCACTCGCCAGGGATGATCGAGGCCGGAATTTTCCCGTCGATCGTGGGTCAGTAGAGCCACGCCTTTTCGCACCGGTCCGTTGGTCCGTGACAATGGGGCCTCGGTCCCATAAATTAGGCGCCCTGAAAAGGCCCGGTGCTTTTCTAGCCTCATTTCCAGTTAAACGAAGTAGTGAAATATCAATGTCCGATTCCAATACAGAAGAATCCGTAAACGCCTTGTCGTCCAAAGCGGAATACGAAAACGCCATCAATCTTTCACAGCACGTGTCCCAGGCCAAGACCATCAGCGAGATGGTCCTCGATGCTTTCCAGTCCACCAAGGAAAGCGACCAGATCCGCGAATTGCGCGCCGAGATCCGCCAGGCTCACGACCGCTTCGACGACGACCGCGCCTATGAACTCATGGGCCAGCTCAAGCAGCTCAAGGACGCCGAGGCCGCCGACAGCGCCGCCCTCGAAGACCTGAGCAGCAAGTTCCCGATCAGCCGCATCCTGTCCAGCTACAAGGACGACCCGAGCTTCCAGGAGCTGGTCTACGGCCTGGCGCTGAAAGTGCTGAACCAGACCCACCAGGCCATCAGCAGCCCAGGCGGCGGCAAAAGCAAGGCGCGGCCGAAGAAAGAAATGGAAGTGTTCGCCATCAGCAAGGACGGCATCAGCGTCACCCTGCCGATCCGCCCGCGCTCCAAGGCCAACGTCGACCGTGAAGCCTTCGAATTCCTCGGTTTCGCCTTTGTCGGCGAAGGCGACGAGGCTGAGCTGGAAAGCGAAGTGTTCTTCGACAAGGACGGCAACGAACAGCCAGCCACCCGCAAGAACATCGTCACCGCGATCCAGCAGCAGACCGCGTTCGAAGGCTACAGCGCTCTACAACAGCAATAACCCGTACCCGCGAGCTGGCTCGCGCAGAGGGCGGATCGCGCAACAGCGCAGCGCCCCTCAGCGGCTGGCTCCTGCGAATGAAAGACCGGGCCCCCCTCAGTTGCCCCGGTAATCGGCGATGGGATACATCGCGCACAACGCCTCGGTCTGGAGTCGGAACTGCTCTTGCAACTCAGGCTCCAGGCTGTACTTCTGCTCGCTGAGTGGCGTGACCTTGTCCAGTATCCGGCACACCAGATCGACCACTTCACGACACCCTTGGGAATCGATGTAGCGTTGGGCGATGGAACCGGTGCCGAGACACAAGCCATTGGCGACGAATGAGGACCGGGTTTCCCCCAGTGCGCGGTTTTTACCCACGATGATCCCGCATCGCTCCAGTGCCGAGGCGGCAATCGAACCGCTGATGCCCCCACGCAACCTGAGCAGAACCGTGTGGTTCTCCGTCCCCCCGCCCACGACCTCGTAGCCCTGCGCCATGAATGCGCTGGCCATTGCATCGGCTGTGCTGCGAATCCGCCCCATGTAGGCATCGAACTCGGGGGACATCGCGTAGCCCAGCGCAGCGGCCTTGGCCGCGATCATGTTGACCGCCGGCGCGCCTTGCATCCGGGGGAATACCGCTTGCTCAAGGACCCGACTGAAGCTCGCCCTCAGGCCGGGAACCTTGGTGTCGGCGTCCCGGCCGGAAAGAATGAGGCCGCCACGAGGCCCCGCGAGTTGCTTGTGGGTACACGCGGTGGTGACATGCGCCACGTCGATCGGGCTCGGATGCCGCCCCGTGGCGACCAGCCCGGCGATATAGGAGATATCCGCCAGGAGGATGGCCCCGGCCTCGTCGGCAATAGCGCGAAAGCGTTGGAAGTCCACGACCCGGGAATAGGCGGTCGCACCGCAGATGATGATGCGCGGACGATGGGCGAGCGCCAGTTGGCGTACCTCTGCGTAATCGATCACGCCCTGCGAGGTAGTACCGTAGCGGATTGCCTTGTAGTGGGCGCCGGTGAATGCGACAGGGCTGCCGTGGGTCAGGTGCCCGCCATGATCGAGGGCCATTCCGAGAATGGTGTCCCCCGGCTCGAGCAGGGCAGCCAGCACTTGGTAGTTGGCGTTCGAGGCGGAGTGTGACTGGACGCTGGCATATTGCGCCCCGAACAACTCCCGCGCCCGGCGAATCGCCAGCGACTCGACCAGGTCGACGTTCTCGCAGCCAACCTGATGACGCTTGCCTGGCGTGCCCTCGGCTGTGACGTTGACCAGTGCCGAGGCAGACGCCGCCAGGATGCGAGGGTTGGCCGCGCAGGAGGATGAAACCAGGGACAGTGTGCGGTGTTGACGCGTGACTTCAGCGTCCAGGATCCCGGCCAGTTCGGCGTCTTCAGCGCGCAAATCCGCCAAACCACGTCGCAACAGGTCGGCCTGGTCCCTCAGTGGTTCTGTATAAGCTGCCATCGTTCGGTGTTCCTTCCTTGTCATTTGCGTGCTACGAACGACAGCACGCTTCCTGGTTTAACGTTCGTGGGCAGCTAATTAATCAAAAAATTAAACACTTTCCAAATTAAATGCTTCTTTTCCGAGGAGCGGGAAGGGACAGCAGGTTTGCGTTGCTGCTGGATGTTCGCCCATCCAGGCGATGGCACCGCGCATTTCGGGGCTTTATTGTCATGACAGGGACATGCAACACTTGCCCCCCGCGGTGCCCCCGGTCCGAACCCTCCCAAGGATTCCGGGCGCGCCCGATACCGACAGCGAAATATTCCAGGATGGATGCAGGCTGGCTAAAGGAGCACTAGCGAGTTGGTACAGACCACAAAGCCGACAAGCTCTTGCCGCATCAATCCGACTGTTCTCACCCCCTGGCGTCGAGCAGTTGAATGTCATGCACGCCACGCACGCTATGAAAGCCCCTAAGCGTGGCGACTATAAGGAAATGGTGAGCATTTGATGCACAGAAGAGAAAGAACAGAGTATTTGAAGAGCAATATCAAATACCTGATAAAAAGTCGCGGCGAGACGCAACTGTCTTTATGCAATGCCAGCGGCCTGACCAGGACGACCATCTACAACATTCTGGAAGGCAAGGTCAGCAACGTACAGCAATCCACCATTCGCAAAATCTCTGATTTCTTCGGTGTCTCCTACGAAGAAATAGAAACCGTCGATTTTGAAGAGAAGGAAATCATCGACAGCAGTATTTCCCCACAAGGAAACATGAACCCGGCGGCGGTTCCGATCCTCAAGGAAAGCCTGTTGATGATCAACATGGACAAGCGGATTGGCGAACTGGCCATCCTTCACCCACTGACCTATTACTTCGGCGCCTCCTACAACTTGATAGCGGTGCTGCTGGAGAATGAGATCAAGGGAATGTACGAGGCCGGCGACCTCTTGATCATTCAAAAGGGAGTGTCGAGCGACGACAAGGAAAAACTGGTCTACGACAGACAGGCAAGAAAGCTGTTCATCATCAATGAGCCATGCTCCGACTCAGACCGAGTACTTGTGGTGGGTGACATCATCGAGGAGCGATTCAATGGCAGCTTATGAAGGCGAACTCGAGAACAGCAAATATAAACTTCTGGGCTTTGAAAACAACAAGAGCCTGGCGGTGATCATGATCATCGCTACGGGCAAAGTCATAAAGATCAAACTGAGCGAAGTGCTTAACAGCGAAATAATGGAAAACCTGAACAAAATGGAAGTTAAAAACATCTACAAGAAGTTCTACTCCCAAGGAGGAGCGCTGACCGCATACGATCTGAATGACCGCCACGAAAGCTCATGGATGATTTATATCATCCTTAATCTGCTGCTCTTTACCTTCTATATCTTCACCAGCATTGCCGCCACCAAGCCCATTTATCTTGAATCACTTGGCATCATTATCACTCCGGGCACCTTCCTTTATCCCCTGACATTCCTGATCGTTGACCTGTTGAACGAAAACTTCGGACTGCGGCTGGCAAGAAAAGCGATCTTCTTTGCCTTCGCCAGCAACGCCATGATTATCATCCTGCTCTATGGCTCGACCTTTCTCCCCGGCCTGCCAGGCTGGAAGCTCGACACCCCGTACAACGACGTGATCATTCATGTGTCATCTGTCCTGGTGGCGTCCTCTGTCTCTTTCCTGGTTTCCGAGAACATCAACTCGTACTTGCTGTGCAAGATAAAAGAGCTGACGAACTCCAGGTTCCTGTTCCTGCGGATATTCTTGAGTACGCTGTTCGCGGTCATTATCGACAGCTTTGTGTTTTGCTACATCGCCTTTTATGGCTCGATGCAAAACAACGACATCCTGAACATGATTTATGTGCAGATCGCAATCAAGGTGTGCTTTGCCTTCTTCAACATCTTGCCTGCCTATGGAGCCAGGTCACTGTTCAAGAGATACATGACGGACAGCCAGACAAAGTAGTGCAACCACTCTTTATCTCAAGCTGATGGATTCAACACTCATCCGGCAGGTGTGGATGCAGTGTTGAAATCCATTGACGTGCTGTCGGTCAAGCCGTCATTGCAGATTCATCTTGCTTCTCAAGCTATTCATGACTTCTGTCTTGTTCCCCAGGTAATCATTCAGCCCTCTTGCACGAAGGTTGCACGCATCGCAATTGGCACAACCGCTGCCAAGCACGCCGTTGTAGCACGTCAGGGTCTGCTCGCGGATCAGGCTCAACTGATTGTGATGATCCGCCAGCGCCCACGTCTCCGACTTGTTCAGCCACATCAGTGGCGTATCAAGACGCAGGCGGTATTCCATGCCCAACTCGACGGCCTTGTTCAAGGCCTTTACAAACTCGTCACGGCAATCGGGATAACCCGAGAAGTCCGTTTCACACACCCCGGTAATGACCGTTTCAGCCTGTACCTGGTAGGCATAGATAGAGGCCAGGGTCAGAAACAGAATGTTTCTTCCCGGCACGAAAGTGCTAGGCAGGCTTTCACCTGAACTGTTCACCGTCGGCACCGGAATATTGTCTCGAGTGAGACTGCTGATCGCCAACTCATTGAGCAACGAAGCATCCAGCACTTTGTGGACTGTCGCCCCCAGCTGCTTCGCGAGCTGCTGCGCCACGTCTATTTCTGCGCGGTGGCGCTGGCCGTAATCAAAGGTAATACAGTGCACTTCATCATAGAGCGGCAATGCGTGGATCAGACAGGTCGTCGAGTCCTGCCCGCCACTGAATACGACAACAGCTTTTTTCTTCATCTTTCTGCTTCCTGCATGAATAGAGTCATTTGAATATTTAAACAGCCCACTGACTGACACTCAATAAAAAGCCCCGCGCTTCTGTCGAAGGCGGGGCTTTTTCATAGCCTTTGCAGCTTATGGCGCGTAGGTCAGCAGCAGTTCGCTCGGTACCTTGAAATCCAGGGACATCATCACGCTCAGCGCGGTGATGGTGAAGATCGAGAACACGAACAGCTTACGGGCCCAGACGGTGTCGTCCACCGCCTTGTAGCCGGTCCAGGCCATGTACAGCCAGTACATGCCCATCGCGGCCGCGACGGCCAGGTAGCTCATGCCGGCATACCCGCTGAAGGTCAGCATCAGGGTCGCCACCAGGAACGCCAGGATGTAGAGCAGGATGTGCTTCTTGGCCACCAGGATGCCGCGCTTCACTGGCAGCACCGGAATCGATGCGGCCAGGTAATCGTTGAAGCGGAAGATCGCGATGGCGTAGGAATGCGGCATCTGCCACAGGCTGAACATCACCAGCAGGGTCAGCGCGGCCATGTCGAAGCTGTTGCTCACGGCCACGTAACCGATCACCGGCGGCATCGCCCCGGACAGGCTGCCCACCAGCGTGCCGTGCACCGACTTGCGCTTGAGGTACAGGCTGTAGAAGCCGACGTAGATGACAAAGCCGATCACGGCAAACAGCGCCGCCAGCGGATTGGCCACCTTGTACAACAACGCAACGCCGGCGACACCCAGGAGGGTCGCGTAGACCAGTGCCACTTTCAGGGAGATCAGGCCCTGAACCAGCACGCGGTTCTTGGTGCGCTCCATCTTCAGGTCGATGTCGCGGTCGATGCAGTTGTTGAACACGCAACCGGAAGCTACCACCAGGGACGTGCCGATCATCGCGGCCAGGAAGATGGCCAGATCGACATGTCCCTTGGAGGCCAGGAAAAAACCGCCCGCCACAGAAAGCACGTTACCGAAAATGATCCCCGGTTTGGTGATTTGGATAAAGTGCTTGAGCGACATCGGGTCTTACCTCACTTCGCCATCATGTAGGTGTGGATGCTGAACATGATCCACAACGACAGACCAACCAGCAGGACGATCACCAGCGCAGCGAAGACGAACGCGATCACGTTGTTACGCTGGGCCTCGGAGCGGTCCAGGTGCAGGAAGTACACCAGGTGAACCAGGACCTGGATCACCGCGAAGGCGAGCACGATCATCAGGGTGATGGATTTCGGCAGGGTCGGGTACATCACCAGGCCGAACGGGATGATCGTCAGGATCACCGACAGGATGAAGCCGATGGCGTACGACTTTACGCTGCCGTGGCCAGCATCATGGCTGTCATGGGAGTGTGCATTAGCCATTACATAGTCCCCATCAGGTAAACAACGGTGAAGACGCAGATCCAGACCACGTCCAGGAAGTGCCAGAACAGGCTCAGGCAGCTCAGGCGGGTCTTGTTGGTTGCGGTCAGGCCGTGCTTGTTGACCTGATACATCATGATCGCCATCCAGATCAGGCCAGCGGTCACGTGCAGACCGTGGGTACCGACCAGGGTGAAGAACCCGGACAGGAAGCCGCTGCGGCTAGGGCCGTAGCCTTCGGAGATCAGCAGGTGGAACTCGTTGATCTCCATGCCGATGAAGCCCAGGCCGAACAGGAAGGTCAGGGCCAGCCAGCCCAGGACCTGCTTCTTGTTACCCCGGAAGAACGCCAGCATGGCGAAGCCGTAGGTGATCGAACTGAACAGCAGCAAGGCGGTTTCGCCGAGCACGTAAGGCAGTTCGAAGATGTCGTGGCCCGACGGGCCACCCGCTACGTTGTTTACCAGTACCGCGTACACCGCGAAGATCGACGCAAACAGAATGCAGTCGGTCATCAGGTAGAGCCAGAAACCGTATACGGTCATCTCGCCCGAGTCGTGGTGATGGTCATCGTGCCCATGGTCATCGACATGGGTGTGTCCAGCATTGGTCACTAAGTTCGACATGGTTTAAGCCTGTTCCAACGAGGTTTCTACACGGTTGGCCGGAATCTTCTTCTCGGCTACCAGGCGAGCGTGCTGCTCGGCTTCGATGCGTTCGATCACGTCGACCGGCACCATGTAGCCTTGATCATCGCGAGCCGCGTGGATCACGAAATAGATCACGGTACCGGCCAGGCTAGCGATCGCCAGCCACCAGATGTGCCAGATCATCGCGAAACCGAAGACGGTCAACAGAGCACCCATCACCAGGCCGGTGGCGGTGTTGTTCGGCATGTGGATCGGTTCGTAGCGAGCAGGCTTCTGGTACGCGGTACCGTTTTCCTTGGCTTCGGTGAACGGGTCGATTCCATTGGCCTTCGGCAGTACGGCGAAGTTGTAGAACGGTGGTGGCGACGAAGTCGACCATTCCAGGGTGTGGGCATTCCATGGGTCGCCGGAAACACACTGGTTCTGCTTGCGATCACGCACGCTGACGTACAGCTGGATCAGCTGGCAGGCGATACCGATGGCGATCATCACCGCACCGAACATGGCGACGTACAGGTACGGCACCCACTCAGGGTTGGTCGTGGCGTTCAGGCGACGGGTCATGCCCATGAAGCCCAGTGCATAGAGCGGCATGAAGGCGACGAAGAAGCCCGAGATCCAGAACCAGAATGCAGCCTTGCCCCAGCCTTCGTGCAGCTTGAAGCCGAACGCTTTCGGGAAGTAGAAGCTGAAACCAGCGATGTAGCCGAATACAGCACCACCGATGATCACGTTGTGGAAGTGCGCGATCACGAACAGGCTGTTGTGCAGGACGAAGTCGGCACCCGGGATGGCCAGCAGTACGCCGGTCATGCCGCCGATGGCGAAGGTCACCATGAAGCCCAGGGTCCACAGGACCTGGCTGGTGATACGCAGACGGCCGTGGTAGATGGTGAACAGCCAGTTAAATAGCTTCACACCCGTCGGGATGGAAATCAGCATGGTCGCTAGGCCGAAGAAGGCGTTGACGCTGGCACCCGAACCCATGGTGAAGAAGTGGTGCAGCCAGACCATGAAGCCCAGTACCGAGATCGCGCCGGAAGCGTAGATCATCGAGTGGTGGCCGAACAGGCGCTTGCCCGAGAAGGTCGAGATGACTTCGGAGAAGATACCGAACGCCGGCAGGATCAGGATGTACACCTCAGGGTGACCCCAAGCCCAGAACAGGTTCACGTACATCATTGGATTGCCACCAAGTTCATTGGTGAAAATGTGGAAATCCATGTAACGGTCAAGCGTCAGCAGTGCCAGAGTAGCGGTCAGGATCGGGAACGAAGCGACGATCAGTACGTTGGCCCAGGTGCAGGTCCAGGTGAAGATCGGCATGTCCATCATCTTCATGCCCGGGGTACGCATTTTCAGCACGGTGGCCAGGAAGTTGACCCCCGTTAGCGTCGTCCCTAGCCCGGATAGCTGTAGCGCCCAGATGTAGTAGTCGACACCCACGCCCGGACTGTATTGCAGGCCCGACAGCGGCGGATACGCAACCCAGCCGGTCTTGGCGAATTCGCCGACGCCCAGGGACAGGTTGATCAGCACGACGCCGGAAACCAGCAGCCAGAAGCTCAGGGAGTTGAGGAACGGATAGGCAACGTCACGCGCGCCGATCTGCAGCGGCACTGCGAGGTTCATCAGGCCGGTGAAGAATGGCATCGCCATGAAGATGATCATGATCACACCGTGGGCGGTGAAGATCTGGTCATAGTGTTCAGGAGGCAGGTAGCCCGGCGAACCCTCGGTGGCCATGGCCAGCTGGGTACGCATCATGATCGCGTCGGCGAAGCCGCGCAGGAGCATGACCATGGCGACGATGATGTACATCACGCCGATTTTCTTGTGGTCGACCGAAGTCAGCCATTCGGTCCACAGGTAGGACCACTTCTTGAAGTACGTGATACCCGCGACAAGCGCCAGACCACCGAGGATGATCATGGCAACGGTCACCATGACAATCGGCTCGTGGAACGGTATCGCGTCCAGACTTAATTTACCAAACATCGTTTACTCCTCTGCCCCAGCAGCTGAATGCGAGCTCATGTCAGTCCCTTCCACAGCGGCCACTTCTTTCTTCTCGTGCTTGACCGGCTTGCCTGGTTTCATGCCTTCATACTTGTCGACGATTTTCTGAAACAGGTCCGGCGTGTACGAGGAGTACAGCGCGACAGGGTTGTTCTGGCTTGGCTTGGCAAGGGCTTCGTATTCAGCTTGATCAAGCTGTTTAGGTGCGGCCTTGACTTCGGCTACCCAGGCGTCGAAATCTTCCTGGCTCGTCGAGATCGCTTTGAATTTCATGCCGGTGAAGCCAGCGCCGCTGTAGTTAGCGGAGATGCCTTCCATTTCAGCTTTCTGGTTGGCGATCAGGTGCAGCTTGGTCTGCATGCCTGCCATCGCGTAGATCTGGCCGCCCAGGGCAGGGATGAAGAACGAGTTCATCACAGCGTCGGAGGTGATCTTGAAGTTCAGCGGAGTGTGCTCCGGGAACCGGATTTGGTTAACCGTGGCGATACCCTGGTCCGGGTAGATGAACAGCCACTTCCAGTCCAGCGCGACCACTTCGATGTTGATCGGCTTGGCGTCGGATTCCAGCGGACGATACGGGTCCAGCGCGTGGGTGGACTTGTAGGTCACATAACCCAGGGCAATGATGATGAGGATCGGGACCAGCCACACCGCGATTTCGATCTTGGTGGAGTGCGACCACTTGGGCGCGTAGGTCGCGTTGGTGTTGGACGCGCGGTATTTCCAGGCGAACGCGAAGGTCATCACGATCACCGGGATCACGACCAGCAGCATCAGCAAGGTAGCGGTGATGATCAGGTTTCGCTCATCCAGACCGACCTGTCCTTTCGGGTCGAGCAAGGTCCACTTGCAGCCTCCCAGCATTAACATCATGCCAAGCAGCGGCAAAAAGCCTAGTAATCGGGGGTACCTGTTTTTACTCATCTCACGACCTCTAAAGCAGCTTGCGCAATGCAGTTGGGTTTTGATGGCCAACACTTCACCGTGCCAAGGGTTGGCATTTTTTCTTCGATTGAATAAGGGCCTGCCCGGCGCGTTACGCGCTGTTTGACAAATCCTGGGCTAGCAGTGAGTTCTTATTCGAATTCGTGGTCAAAGGCCTTGTTACAGACCAATTCCATTTGGTGCGGATATTTGGAAGGTGCCGACACCTGGGGTCGCATGGAGCGTCCAACGCCCCTCGACCGCCGCCGTAAGCTCAGGGTGAGCAGCGCCGGAAATTCAGTGCGGGCGATTGTAGATATGTAGCGTTTTATAAACCATGTCTTATCCCGAAATAATTTTTATCGGTTCGCGCAACAATGCGTGGCGATTATTGCAACGGGTCGCGATCATATCGAGATTCATTCGCAATAAAAAGCCCCAAAAACGCCTTCCAGCCAGCTCGAAAAAGGGGCCTTTCACTCGTGCAAAATCCACCGATGGCATCGCGCTATCCCTTGTAAAACGAGGGCTGAAACGATTTATTTAGATAGCCGGCTATGTTTGTTTTGCCGCTCACTGCGCCAACACGAACTGACAGACTTTTTCCGTTTCTGACACAAAAAAAACGGCGTACTGTCATCTGCGCAAACACAGGTGCGACACCCTCCATGTGACAACATGTCGCACGTTTATCGCACGTCCGATTGCCCCATATCACGCCCCTTTCGCACATTGTCCTACACGCAAAAATGCCCCGGCCCCGAACATCGGGAGCGGGGCTTTTTACGCCGGGTCAGGCGCTTTGGCGACGGTTACGAATGATGCCCAGCGGCACCAGCACCAGGGTCAGCACAAAGGCCACCAGCGCCCACTGCGCCAGGGACAGGCCCAGCACCGGCGGGTACGGCGTGGAGCAGAAGCCATCGACCTGGAACCCCAGCGGGAAGACGGTCGCCAACGGCAGGCTGTCGACGATCGGCTGCAGCACATCGATGCCGCAACTGACCGCAGGATGGGCCTGGGTGTAGACGTGATGCCCCGCCACCGCCGCGCCGAACAGCGCGCTGAGCATGACCAACGCTTCCAGCACCGTGAGACTGCGACGGCTGCGCATGGCCGCGCCGATGAAGGCGAAAATCGCGATCAGCAGAAACGCGTAGCGCTGCAGGATGCACAGCGGGCAAGGCGCCTCGCCCAGCACCACCTGCATGTACAGCGCGCCGCCGATCAGCGCCAGGCAGATCACCCCCAGCAACACCAGAAAACGTCGCTCGCGCCCCAAGCGCAGTGTGTCGTCAGTCATCCTCAATTCCTTTCTGTCTGTGGCTCAACCCGATGGCAGCGCTTGCAACTGCTGCATCAGGCTGAGGTTGTCTTCGATATGCCAATTGGCCGTGATCCGGCCATCGGCGATCTGATAAATGTCGGTTGCCCGGAAGTCTACACGCTGACCATGACCTTTGAGTGCATTGAAGGTCCCGCTGAAGTGCCCGCGAAAATGCAGGTGCAGCACCACCCGGTCCCCGGCCACGATCATCTGCTCGATTTGTGCGCTCAAGTCCGGCACCGCCGTACGAAAGAAGCGCGACGCCAGCAGCGGCCCGGTCGGGCCCTGGACCCGCCCTGCAGGCGGCGTCATATCGACGAAGTTCTCCGCCAGCGCAGCCTTGGCCAGGCTTTCATCGCCGCTGTTCCAGAAACTGCCGTAGCGCCGCGCGGCCAGTTCCATGGCCTCGCGCTGGGCCTTGGGCAGGCTCTGGTCGACGACCAGGGTTTGCGCCTGGAGCAAGGCCGGCTCGGCGAAAACCAGGGGACTGGCGAGCAAGGTTGCGGCCAGGGTGATGCGGGGAATGGCTGAGAGTTGCATGGGATGATCCTGATCAGTGCGAACGAGCGCCTATCATCAGCATCGGGGAATTAACGATAAACAGGTTAAGAACGGATTAACCTTTAAAGGATTTTTACGAGTGCGGCCTGTAGCCGCTGGCGCAGCCTGCGACCGGTTGCGCAGCGACCGTCAGCCTGAGCTCGCGGTTTGCCTGGTGTACTCGGGGGGATAGTGTTGCGAGCGCTGCGCGCTCGATCGCAGGCTGCGCCAGCGGCTACAAAGAGGCCAGCCTCCGGGCGGAGGCTGGCCGATGGGGGTTACTCCAGGGCCGCGGCCGGGCCGAAGAACTCGTAGCGGCTTTGCTTTTCCGGTACGCCCAGGGCCTTGAGGTGGCGCTTGATCGCCGCCATGAAGGCTTTCGGGCCAAGGAAGTAGGCGTCCAGGTCACGCTCCTGCGGCAACCATGCGGCCAGTTGTTCCTGGCTCAGCAGGCCGACCTTGTCCGCCGCCGGGCTGACGCCGTCGTCTTCGGCGTAGCAGTAGAAGCGCTTGAGTTGCGGATGACGCGCGGCCAGACCGTCGACCCAATCGCGGAACGCATGCACCCCGCCGTTGCGCGCGCAGTGGATAAAGTGCACCGGACGCTGGCTGGCCAGGGCGGCCTCGAGCATCGGCAGGGTCGGAGTGATGCCGACGCCACCGCTGATCAGCACCAGCGGCTTGTCGCTGTCCGCCAGGGTGAATTCGCCCGCCGGCGGGAACAGCTGGATGCTGGCGCCAACCTGCATCTGGTCGTGCAAATAGTTGGAAGCGCGGCCACCGGCTTCGCGCTTGACGCTGATGCGGTACTGGTCGGCGTCGGACAGGGCCGACAGCGAGTAGTTGCGGCGGATTTCCTCGCCATCGAGGAACAGTTGCATGCCGATGTACTGACCCGGCTCGGCGGCGAGAATCGGGCCGTTATCCACAGGCTCGAAATAGAACGAGGTGATTTCCGCGCTCTCCTGCTCCCGGCGGACCAGCTTGAATTCCCGCGCGCCGCGCCAGCCGCCCGGGGCCTGGGCCTTCTGGTCGTAGATCGCGCCTTCGGCACCGATCAGGATATCCGCCAACTGGTTATAGGCCGCGCCCCAGGCGTTCATCACCGCCGGCGTGGCGATCTCTTCGCCCAGCACTTCGGAAATGGCGCGCAGCAGGCAGCTGCCGACGATCGGGTAATGCTCCGGCAGGATCTGCAGGGCCACGTGCTTGTTGATGATCTTCGCCACCAGGTCGCCCAACTGGTCGAGCTGGTCGATGTGCCGGGCGTACATCAATACGCCGTTGGCCAGGGCCCGTGGCTGGTCGCCGCTGGCCTGGTGCGCCTGGTTGAACAGCGGGCGCACTTGCGGATACTCGGAGAGCATCATCCGGTAGAAGTGGGTGATCAGGGCTTCGCCACCGCTTTCCAGCAGCGGAACGGTGGATTTGATGATGGCACGATCTTCGACGCTAAGCATAAGTACAACTCCTGAGCTTTCTGACTACTTGCAGGTTGCCCTTTACCAATCAGTTTTCGTGCCAACAATAAAAACCATATAAATCAATATCTTAAAATAACTGTAGTCATATCGACACACCGGCATTTATAGTCATTAAGACCATACGGAGTCATTATGACCGCAAAGTCCCTGCTCACCGCCTTGTTGCCCCTGGTCTCCGACCTGTCCCGCGAACTGCCCGAAGGCGAGCGCTACCGCCGCCTGCTGGAAGCCATGCGCGCCCTGCTGCCCTGCGACGCCGCCGCGCTGCTGCGCCTGGATGGCGAATGGCTGGTGCCGCTGGCAGTGGACGGCCTGAGCACCGACACCCTGGGCCGGCGTTTCAAGGTCAGCGAACACCCGCGTTTCGCCGCCCTGCTCAGCCATCCCGGCCCTACCCGCTTCGCCAGCGACAGCGACTTGCCGGACCCTTACGACGGCCTGGTGGATGGCCTGCATGAACACCTGGAAGTCCACGACTGCATGGGCTGCCCGCTGTTTATCGACGAACGCCCCTGGGGCCTGCTGACCCTGGATGCCCTCGACCCGCAGCGCTTCGAGCCGATCGAACTGGATGCCCTGCAGGCCTTCGCCAGCCTGGCGGCGGCTACCGTCAACGCCGCCGAGCGCATCGAGCGCCTGGCCCTGCGCGCCGAAGACGAACACCAGCGCGCCGAGGTCTATCGCCAGGCCAGCGGCCAGAACCGCGAAATGATCGGCCAGAGCAAGGCGCACAAACGCCTGCTGGAGGAAATCGGCCTGGTCGGCGGCAGCGACCTGACGGTGCTGATCACCGGCGAAACCGGGGTTGGCAAGGAACTGGTGGCCCAGGCCATCCATGCCGCCTCGCCCCGGGCCGACAAGCCGCTGATCAGCCTCAACTGCGCCGCCCTGCCCGACACCCTGGTGGAAAGCGAACTGTTCGGCCATGTACGCGGCGCCTTCACCGGCGCCACCAACGACCGCCGCGGCAAATTCGAGCTGGCCAATGGCGGCACGCTGTTTCTCGACGAAGTGGGCGAGTTGTCGCTGACCGTCCAGGCCAAGCTGCTGCGCGTGCTGCAAAGCGGCCAGCTGCAACGCCTGGGGTCGGACCAGGAGCATCAGGTCGACGTGCGGCTGATCGCCGCCACCAACCGCGACCTGGCCGAAGAAGTGCGCAGCGGCCGCTATCGCGCGGACTTCTATCACCGCCTCAGCGTCTACCCGCTGCTGGTGCCGGCCCTGCGCGACCGCGGCCGCGATGTGTTGCTGCTCAGCGGCTACTTCCTCGAACAGAATCGCTCGCGCATGGGCCTGGGCAGCCTGCGCCTGACCAGCGATGCCCAGGCGGCGCTGCTGGCCTACGCCTGGCCGGGCAACGTGCGCGAGCTGGAACACCTGATCGGCCGCAGCGCCCTCAAGGCCCTGGGTAGCTGCCGCGAACGGCCGAAGATCCTCAGCCTGAGCGCCGCCGACCTGGACCTGCCGGACGCCTCGGCACCGATCGCGCCCCAGCCCGCCCCGGCAGCCATGGCCGAGATTCCCGGCAGTGGCGATCTGCGCCAGGCCACCGAAAACTACCAGCGCCAGCTGATCAGCGCCTGCCTTGAGCGTCACCAGCACAACTGGGCCAGCGCCGCCCGCGAGCTGGGCCTGGACCGCGCCAACCTGGGGCGCATGGCCAAGCGCCTGGGACTGAAATAAAGAGTGCGAACCTTGTAGGAGCGAGCTTGCTCGCGATGCGATAGCGAACTCACAAGCGACCTTCGGCCTATCGCGAGCAAGCTCGCTCCTACAATTGTCGTAATACCGCGTGCGTTGATCCGCAAACCGACAAAGCCGCTAAAGCCAGCCCTCTACACGTCGATAACCCGTTATCGCTAGCTGTTCGCGACCTATTGCGCGAACCACCTTTTTCCACAGAAGGTTTTTATGTCTTCCAACAAAGCCCGCGCAGATTCCCTTTCGCTTCTGCTGTTCACCTTGCGCAGCGGCAAGCTGATGGCAATCAACCTGCTCAAAGTCAGTGAAATCATTCCCTGCCCGCCGCTGACCAAACTGCCGGAATCGCACCCGCACGTGAAAGGCATCGCCACCCTGCGCGGTAATTCGCTGTCGGTCATCGACTTGAGCCGGGCCATCGGCGAACGGCCGCTGGAAGACCCGGAGGGCGGCTGCCTGATCGTCACCGACGTCAGCCGCTCCAAGCAGGGCCTGCATGTGCAGGCGGTGAGCAAGATCGTGCATTGCCTGACCACCGATATCCGTCCGCCGCCCTATGGCTCCGGCGGGGTCAAGTCCTATATCACCGGGGTCACCCAGGTCGACGGCACCCTGGTGCAGGTGCTGGACATCGAGAAAGTCATCCACGGCATCGCCCCGGCGCAGATCGAAACCGCGCCGACCGAACTGAGCATGGAAGACGCCGAACTGCTGGGTAACGCGCGGATCCTGGTGGTCGACGACAGCCAGGTGGCCCTGCAGCAGTCGGTGCATACCCTGCGCAACCTCGGCCTGCAATGCCACACCGCGCGCAGCGCCAAGGAGGCCATCGACTGCCTGCTGGACCTGCAAGGCACCGCCCAGGAAATCAACCTGATCGTCTCGGACATCGAGATGTCGGAGATGGACGGCTATGCCCTGACCCGCACCCTGCGCGAGACCCCGGACTTCGCCCACCTCTACGTCTTGCTGCATACCTCGCTGGACAGCGCCATGAACGCGGAAAAGGCCCGCCTGGCCGGCGCCAACGCGGTGCTGACCAAGTTCTCCTCGCCGGACCTGACCCGCTGCCTGATCGAAGCGGCCCGTCACGTCGCCGCCCAGAGCGCCTGAGCCATGGCCGACGACTACTGCCTGCTGATGCGCCGCGACCTGACCGGGCAACCGGCTCCCGCCAGCTGGCCGGCCGCCTTCAGCCTCGACAGCTATCGGCCGGAACTGGCCGAAGCGGTGCATGGCCTGATGCACCTTGGCTACCAGGACGGCGGCGGGCGCGTGCCGGAGCTGGACAGCTGGCGTCAACGTTTCGAAAGCGACGCCGAATACGACCCGCAACTGTGCCTGGTGGCCCAGGATGCCGAGGGCGTCGTCGGGGTGATCCAGTGCTGGACCAGCGCCTATATCAAGGATCTGGTGGTGTATCCGCGGGCCCGCCGCCAGGGCCTGGGGCGGGCCTTGCTGCTGCAGGCCTTCGAGGTCTTCCGCCAGCGCCGCGAGGCCTTTGTCGACCTGCGGGTGCTGGAAGACAACCAGCGAGCCCGCGGGCTGTATGACAGCGTCGGCATGGTCACGATCCGCCGCGAGCAGGTTCCCCAGACGCCGCTGTAACCTGTAGCCGCTGCCGCAGGCTGCGATAAGGTCCGCAGGACCTTCAGCGATTTCAAGATCGCCGCGGCCGTTCCGGCCGATCGCAGCCTGCGGCAGCGGCTACAGATCTTTCATCGCCCGCGCCTCAGGCATACTCCTGCGCATACCCGCGAACGAAGGAACGCCCCGCCATGAAAGCCCTGTCTCTGAGCCTCGCCTGCCTGACCGCCCTCCTCGCCAGCCAGGCCCAGGCCTCCAGCCCGGATGCCTGGGCGACATTCGACAAGCAGGTGCGGGCCAGTTGCACCAAGGCCAGCCAGCTGAAGAATGTCAAAGTGCTGGGCAATGCCGCGCAGTTCGACGACCGGGTTGGCTACAGCGCCTTGCTGCTTCAGGGCCAGTACCCGCAAAAACACATGAAGGGCCAGACCGGCATGGAACTGTGCCTGTACGACAAGCAGCGCAAGAGCGCCCATGTCACCGAATGGGATTCGATCCGCCCCGCCCTCGAGGCCAAGGGCCGGTGACTGGCGCATAACTTGCTTCGAGAGCGCTATTTAGAGGGCGATGTGAGTCATTCCGTCGCCGCTTCCACCTTTCGACTATGGCTGTCGGCTCAATGAATACTCGTTTTTCCTGCGTAGGCTGCGGCAAGTGCTGCAACGATCACCACGTCCCCCTGACCCTCGGCGAAGCCCGCCAGTGGGCGCTGGATGGCGGCCAGGTGATCGTGCTGGCGGAGGGGTTCCTGAGCAATGGCCTGGGGCTGCCGGCCCAGCAGCGCGAACACGCCGAACGGCGTTCCTGCGTGGTGCCCAGCGGCACAGCCCAGGCCCACGTGGCAATCACTTTCGCCGCCTACAACGTCGGCCCCTGCCGGAATCTTGACGAAGACCAGCTGTGCCGGATCTATGAGCGCCGGCCACTGGTGTGCCGCATCTACCCGATGGAAATCAATCCGCACATCCCGCTCAACCCGGCGATCAAGGATTGCCCGCCCGAGTCCTGGGAAAAAGGCCCGCAGCTGATTGTCGGCGGTGAACTGGTGGACCGGGAACTGGCCGAACTGATCCAGCGTTCACGCCAGGCCGACCGCGACGATATCCACAGCAAACAAGCCATCTGCCAACTGCTGGGGATTCACACCACCGCCCTCAAGGGCGATGGCTTTACCGCCTACCTGCCGGACATGGCTGCCCTGGCCGAAGCCATCGAGCAGGTCCAGGCGCAACCGCTGGCCGCGCCGGCCAGCGAGTGGCTGTTCCATGTCTCCGGCGCGGACATTGCCGGGCAGGTGCAGGAGGCCGGCGCCCAGGTGGTGACCGAGGCGCCACTCACCTACGCCTTCATTTCCCTGCGCGCGGCCTGACCTGTAGCCGCGGCCGCAGGCTCGGGCCGCGTTCGGACAATCGCGCCCGAAGAGAGCGCAAGACCTCAAGATTGTCGAAGGCCTACGGTCTTATCGCAGCCTGCGGCAGCGGCTACAAAAGCTCAGGTTCAGCGCTTGCCCATCGAGCGACGGGTGCCGGGTGGCGCCGCGCCCGGGGTCTTGGTGTGGCCGTTGGTGGCGCCGTTCTTGTACCAGGGTTGCTGGGCATTCTTGGCCTGGGCGAACTCGGACGGCTTGAACGGAAACTTGAACGGCGCGATCGCCGGCTTGCCTTCGCCAGGCGCGTTGGCGTCATCGACCTGGTCGGCGCTGGGAGCGTCGGACACAGGCGGTTGTGCTGGGGTAGTCATGGAAGCTCCGGGGTGAAAAGCAAAGGCCGGGCCCGGGCAAGCGGGCCGCGAGGGCCGGCAGTATACCCAGGTTGCGGGTCTTTGACCTGCCGCGACCGGCATGGGCCAGGGTCATCGGTCGGCCTTTGCTGACAGCGCTGTCAGGCAGGCGTCACGTTGCTGACCGGGTCGGGCGGCTATAAAGGGGCCATCGATACTGGCCATCCTCCCGTCCCACCTGCCCCCCGGCGCTGGCGTCCATGCGTAATCGAAAAACAACCCTTGTGCTCGCAGGCGGGCTCGCCGTTCTCGCCACCGCAGGCCTGTGGCACCTGCTCAAGCCGCCCAGCACCAAACTGGCAGCGCCGACTGCCGTGCCGGTGCGAGTGATCAGCGTCGCCCGGCAGGATGTGCCGCGGTATGTCAGTGGCATCGGTTCGGTGCTGTCGCTGCACAGCGTGGTGATCCGGCCCCAGGTGGACGGCATCCTCACCAGGCTGCTGGTCAAGGAAGGCCAACTGGTCAAGGCCGGCGACCTGTTGGCGACCATCGACGACCGCTCGATCCGCGCCAGTCTCGACCAGGCCCGGGCGCAACTGGCGGAAAACCAGGCGCAACTGCAGGTGGCCCAGGTCAACCTCAAGCGCTACAAGCTGCTGTCGGTGGATGACGGCGTGTCCCAGCAGACCTACGACCAGCAGCAAGCGCTGGTCAACCAGCTCAGGGCCAGCGCCCAGGGCAACCAGGCCGCCATCGATGCGGCGCAAGTGCAGCTGTCCTATACCCAGATCCGCTCGCCGGTGTCCGGCCGCGTCGGCATCCGCACCGTGGACGAAGGCAATTTCCTGCGCACCAGCGATACCCAGGGCCTGTTCTCGGTGACCCAGATCGACCCGATCGCGGTCGAGTTTTCCTTGCCGCAACAGATGCTGCCGACCTTGCAGGGGCTGCTGGTCGCCGAACACCCGGCCACGGTGGACGCCTACCTGGGCGCCGATACCGACTCCGCCACCGGCGAGCGCCTGGGTGAAGGTCACCTGAGCCTGATCGACAACCAGATCGACACCAATACCGGGACCATCCGCGCCAAGGCCGAATTCAACAATCCCGGGCAAAAGCTCTGGCCCGGCCAGTTGGTGACCATCAAGATCCGCACCACCGTGGAAAAAGCCGCCCTGGTGGTGCCGCCCAGCGTGGTGCAGCGCGGCCTGGACAAGCACTTCGTGTATCGGGTCAAGGATGACAAGGTGGAAATCGTCCCGGTGCAGATGGTCTATCAGGACAGCGGCCAGAACATCATCAAGGGTGTGCAGGCCGGCGACCTGCTGGTGAGTGACGGCCAGTCGCGGCTCAAGGCCGGCTCGCACATCGAGGTGCTCAGCGAACCGCCGCAACAGATCCAGGCCGCGAACACGGAGCCGCAGCCATGAAGGGCCACGGCTCGATCTCCGCCTGGTGCGTCGATCATCCGGTCGCCACCCTGCTGCTGACTTTCGCCCTGGTGCTGCTGGGCGCCATCGCCTTTCCCCGGCTGCCCATCGCCCCCCTGCCGGAAGCCGAATTCCCGACCATCCAGGTCTCCGCGCAATTGCCCGGCGCCAGCCCGGAAACCATGGCCTCTTCGGTGGCCACGCCGCTGGAGGTACAGTTCAGCGCCATCCCCGGCATGACCCAGATGACCTCCAGCAGCGCCCTGGGCTCGACCATCCTGACCCTGCAGTTCACCCTCGACAAGAGCATCGACACCGCCGCCCAGGAAGTGCAGGCGGCGATCAACACCGCCTCGGGCAAGCTGCCCAACGACATGCCGAGCCTGCCCACCTGGCGCAAGGTCAACCCGGCGGACAGCCCGGTGCTGATCCTCAGCATCAGCTCCACGCAGATGCCCGGCACCGAGCTCAGCGACTACGTGGAAACCCTCCTGGCCCGACAGATCAGCCAGATCGACGGCGTCGGCCTGATCAACATCACCGGCCAGCAACGCCCGGCGATCCGCGTCCAGGCCTCGCCCGACCGGCTGGCGGCGATCGGCCTGACCCTGGCCGATATCCGCGTCGCCCTGCAGCAGGCCAGCCTCAACCTGGCCAAGGGTGCGCTGTATGGCGAGTCGAGCATCTCGACCCTGTCGACCAACGACCAGCTGTTCCATCCCGATGACTACGGCCAGTTGATCGTCTCCTACAAGAACGGCGCGCCGGTGCAGCTCAAGGATGTCGCCCGGGTCATCAGCGGCCCGGAAAACGCCTACGTGCAGGCCTGGTCCAACGACCAGCCGGGGCTCAACCTGGTGATCTTCCGCCAGCCGGGGGCCAACATCGTCGACACCGTGGACCGCATCCAAAGCGAGTTGCCGCGCCTGGAGGCCATGCTGCCGGCTTCGGTGGACGTGACTGTGCTTTCGGACCGCACCAAGACCATCCGCGCGTCCTTGCACGAAGTGGAAATCACCCTGCTGATCGCGGTGTTGCTGGTGGTGGCGGTGATGGCGCTGTTCCTGCGCCAGCTGTCGGCGACGCTGATCGTCTCCAGCGTGCTCGGCGTGTCGCTGGTGGCCAGCTTCGCGCTGATGTACGTGATGGGCTTCAGCCTGAACAACCTGACCCTGGTGGCGATCGTGATCTCGGTGGGTTTCGTGGTCGACGACGCGATTGTCGTGGTGGAGAACATCCATCGCCATCTGGAGGCCGGCGACGGCATGCGCGAGGCGGCGATCAAGGGCGCCGGGGAAATCGGCTTCACCGTGGTGTCCATCAGCTTCTCGCTGATTGCCGCGTTCATCCCTCTGCTGTTCATGGGTGGCGTGGTCGGGCGGCTGTTCAAGGAATTCGCCCTGACCGCCACCTCGACCATCCTGATTTCCGTGGTGGTGTCGCTGACCCTGGCGCCGACCCTGGCGGCGCTGTTCATGCGCGCCCCGACTCATCATCCCAACGATCGCCCGGGCTTCGGCGAACGCCTGCTGGCGCTCTACGAGCGTGGGCTGCGCCGGGCGCTGGACCATCAGCGGCTGATGCTCGGCCTGTTCGGCCTGACCCTGGGCTTGGCCATCGCCGGCTATGTGTTCATTCCCAAGGGTTTCTTCCCGGTGCAGGACACCGGCTTCGTGCTGGGCACCAGCGAAGCGGCGGCCGACATCTCCTACCCGGACATGGTGGCAAAACACCTGGCCCTGGCGAAGATCCTCGGCGCCGACCCGGCGGTGGAAACCTTCTCCCACTCGGTCGGCGTCACCGGCAACAACCAGACCATCGCCAACGGCCGCTTCTGGATCGCCCTCAAGGACCGCGGCCAGCGGGACGTTTCCGCCAGCCAGTTCATCGACCGCATTCGCCCGCAATTGGCCAAGATCCCGGGCATCGTCCTGTACCTGCGGGCCGGCCAGGACATCAATCTCAGCTCCGGGCCGAGCCGCAGCCAGTACCAGTACGTGCTCAAGAGCAACGACGGGCCGACGCTGAATACCTGGACCCAGCGCCTGACGGAGAAACTGCGGGCCAACCCGGCCTTTCGCGACCTGTCCAATGACCTGCAACTGGGCGGCAGCATCACCCATATCAGCATCGACCGCAGCGCCGCGGCGCGTTTCGGCCTGACCGCCACCGATGTCGACGAAGCGCTCTACGACGCCTTCGGCCAGCGCCAGGTCAACGAGTTCCAGACCGAGACCAACCAGTACAACGTGATCCTCGAACTGGACGCCAGGCAGCGCGGCAAGGCCGAAAGCCTGAATTACTTCTACCTGCGCTCGCCCCTGAGTGGCGAGATGGTGCCGCTGTCGGCGCTGGCCAAGGTCGATCCGCCCACCGTCGGCCCGCTGTCCATCGCCCACGACGGCATGTTCCCGGCCGCCAACCTGTCGTTCAACCTGGCGCCCGGCGTGGCCCTGGGCGACGCGGTGATCATGCTCGAGCAGGCGAAAAACCAGATCGGCATGCCCGCCTCCATCGCCGGCAACTTCCAGGGCGCGGCCCAGGCCTTCCAGAGTTCCCTGGCCAGCCAGCCGTGGCTGATCCTCGCGGCGCTGGTGGCGGTGTACATCATCCTCGGCGTGCTCTACGAGAGCTTCGTCCACCCGCTGACTATCATTTCCACCCTGCCCTCAGCCGGCCTTGGCGCGCTGATCATGCTCTGGCTGCTGGGCCAGGACTTCTCGATCATGGCCCTGATCGGCCTGGTGCTGCTGATCGGCATCGTCAAGAAAAACGGCATCCTGATGATCGACTTCGCCCTCGAAGCCCAGCGCCAGGGCGGGCTGCCGCCGCAGGAAGCGATCTACCAGGCCTGTATCACGCGTTTCCGGCCGATCATCATGACCACCCTCGCCGCTTTGCTCGGCGCCCTGCCGCTGATGCTCGGTTATGGCGCCGGCGCGGAGCTGCGCCAGCCACTGGGGATCGCCGTAGTCGGTGGCCTGCTGGTGAGCCAGGCGCTGACGCTGTTCACCACTCCGGTCATATACTTGTGGCTCGAGCGGCTATTCCATCGGCCCACACCAGCGCCAGCGCTGGCAAGCACATCCTGAGGCGGGGTCATGCGCGTTCTGATTATCGAAGACGAAGAGAAAACCGCGGACTATCTGCACCGCGGCCTGACTGAACAAGGCTACACCGTGGACCTCGCGCGCGACGGTGTCGAGGGCCTGCACCTGGCGCTGGAAAGCGACTACGCGGTGATCGTGCTCGACGTGATGCTGCCCGGCATCGACGGCTTCGGTGTGCTGCGGGCCCTGCGCGCGCGCAAGCAGACGCCGGTGATCATGCTCACCGCCCGCGAGCGCGTCGAAGATCGGATCAAGGGCCTGCGCGACGGCGCCGACGACTACCTGGGCAAGCCCTTTTCCTTCCTCGAACTGGTGGCGCGCCTGCAGGCCTTGACCCGCCGCAGCGGCGGCCACGAACCGGTGCAGATCAGCATCGCCGACCTGTGGATCGACCTGATCAGTCGCAAGGCCAGCCGCGCCGGCACGCGCCTGGACCTGACCGCCAAGGAGTTCTCGCTGCTCAGCGTGCTCGCCCGGCGCCAGGGCGAGATCCTGTCGAAAACCGCGATCGCCGAGATGGTCTGGGACATCAATTTCGACAGCGACGCCAACGTCGTCGAAGTGGCGATCAAGCGCCTGCGGGCCAAGCTCGATGGGCCGTTCGAACAGAAACTGCTGCACACCATCCGCGGCATGGGTTATGTGTTGGAGAACCGCGGTGCCTCGTAACTCGATCGCCCTGCGCCTGAGCGGGCTGTTCACCCTGGTGGCCCTGCTGGTGTTCCTGCTGATCGGCGGCGCGCTCTATCAACAGGTGGACAAGGGCCTGGGCCTGCTGCCCGAAGCCGAACTGGACGCGCGCTACAGCGTGCTGGAATCGGCCCTGACGCGCTTCGGCAACCCGGAGCACTGGGCCAAGATCAACAACAAGCTCAAGCTGCTCAGCGAAGAAGACAAGCGCATCCGTTTCTGGGTGGTCAGCGGCGACCCTGCCTACGAATACGGCAACCCCGACCCGCAGATCCGCCGCTTCGCCCAGGGCCCGCTGGGCATGCGCGACCTGACCCTGCCCGGGCATCCCTATCCGCTGAAAGTGCTGGTCAGCCAGCTGCCGGCCAAGGAGCTGCGCCCGCCGCTGCGCTTTCTGATCGCCATCGACACCGAGACCTTCTACGAGACCCAGCACCAGCTGTTGATTGCCCTGATCAGCCTGGCCATCGTCGGCGTGCTGCTGGCCTCGGCGCTGGGTTACTGGGTGGCGCGCATCGGCCTCAAGCCTTTGATCGGGCTGTCCGAAGAAGCCCAGCGCCTGGCCCCGCCGAGGCTTTCCGGGCGTTTGCAGCTGTCGTCGCTGCCGCCGGAGCTGACGCAGTTCGCCAACTCGTTCAACTCGACCCTGGAACGGGTGGAACAGGCCTATTCGCGCCTGGAATCCTTCAATGCCGACGTCGCCCACGAACTGCGCTCGCCGCTGACCAACCTGATCGGCCAGACCCAGGTGGCGCTGACCCGCGGGCGTTCCGCCGAGCATTATTTCGAGGTGCTGCAATCCAATCTCGAAGAGCTGGAGCGGCTGCGCTCGATCATCAACGACATGCTGTTCCTGGCCAGCGCCGACCAGGGCAGCAAGGCCACCAAGCTCACCAGCACCTCCCTGGCCAATGAAGTAGCCACGACCCTGGACTACCTGGACTTCATCCTCGAAGACGCCCAGGTCAAGGTCGAGGTCCGCGGCGATGCCCAGGTGCAGATCGAGATCGCCCACCTGCGCCGGGCGCTGATCAACCTGCTGAGCAATGCCGTGCAGCACACCGAACCCGGGCAGGTGATCCGGGTACAGATCGATGTGCAGGAACACCAGGTGGCCATCGCCGTGAGCAACCCCGGCCAGGCCATCGCCCGCGAGCATCTGCCACGGCTGTTCGAGCGCTTCTACCGGGTCGATGCCTCCCGCAGCAACAGTGGCGCCAACCACGGCCTGGGGCTGGCGATCGTCAAGGCCATCGCCCTGATGCACGGCGGCGACGTGTTCGTGCGCAGCGATGACGGCATGAACACCTTCGGCATCTACCTTCCGGTCTGAACTCTCCCTCTGCTCTGTAGGAGCAGCCGGTCGACGCTCGATTGCTCGCGATAGCGGTGCGTCAGGCACAGCGCATTGCCTCTATCGCCGGCAAGCCTGGCTCCTACAGAAGCCAAGGCCACCACAAGCCTGTAGGAGCGAGGCTTGCCCGCGATAACGGTACGTCAGATGCGCCGCATTGCCTGCATCGCCGGCAAGCCTGGTTCCTGCAGAAGCAGTGTCAACTATTGCTTTTGGTGTAACAGTGCTTATCCTGTTCGGCGCTTTTTCCAGCTGCCTTGAAGTTATATTTTTGTCGTACCTAATTTGAACTTGCTCTGCAAGAAGGTCTTCAGAAATGTCCAACAGTATGGGTATTGCCAGCGCCTTTGTTTTGTCCTCCCTGTTCTTGGCCCCTATGGCCATGGCCGAAGAATCGCAGACTTTCGCCGCGCATAACGCTGCACGCGCCGCTGCATTCCAGGAAGCCCAGGAAGTGCTGGCTGCCAAGCAACAGAACAGCGAGCAGCCGCAGAACATCACGGCGGAACAGCGCCAGCCGGAAGTTCAGAAAGACAGCTGATACCCGCTACCGACTCGTTTCCCTCGACAACTTCTCTGCTCTACCTCCCGGAGTAAGTTGTCTTAAAGCCGCTGATAACAGCGGCTTTTTTTTGCCATGTAGAACCGACTGTTTCATTCGTTTCACCCAGAACAAGAAACACCCGAATCGACAATAACAACTGTCATCATTCATCCAAGGAGCTTTATACCGGTGAAGGTCACTTCAACTCTCAGCCCGTTGTTCATTGCAATGGCTGCAACTATCGCCCCCTGTGCCCAGGCGGCCGATCAGGCCAGCCCCGAAGGCTTCGTCGAAGGCGCAAGCCTCAAGCTCAACGCCCGCAACTACTACATGAATCGCAACCGCCACCAGCAGAACGATGACAACATCGAATGGGGCCAGGGTTTCCTGGGGATCTTCGAGTCGGGTTATACCCCGGGCACGGTCGGTTTCGGCCTCGATGCCAACGCCATGCTCGGCCTGAAACTCGATGGCGGTGGCGGTACCGACAGCTCGAGCATCCTGCCGATCAGCGACGGCAACGGCAAAGCCCCGACGTCGTTCTCCACCGCTGGCGCCACCCTGAAAATCCGCGCCTTCGACACCGAGCTCAAGGCCGGCGACCTGTTCCTCAACAATCCGGTGATCGCCGGCGGCCAGAGCCGCATGCTGCCGCAGACCTTCCGCGGGGTCAGCCTGAGCAACCACAGCTTCGACGGCTGGCTGCTCGAAGGCGGCCAGGCCAGCTTCACCAAGCTCTACAACCAGAGCGGCCGCCAGCGTATCGACACGGCCTACGGCAAACTGCTGGACGGCGATGAAAGCCGCCACCTGAACTGGGCCGGCGTGGCCTGGAGCGGCGTGAGCGGGCTGACCAGCAGCCTGTACGCCGCCGAACTCAAGGACATCTGGAACCAGTACTACTACGACCTCGACTACAGCTATGCGCTGAACGAGCTGGTGACCCTGAACCCGGGCCTGCACTTCTATCACACCCAGGACACTGGCGACGCACTGCTGGGCGACATCGACAACAACACCTACAGCCTGCATTTCACCCTGGGCGTGGGCCATCACAGCCTCACCGCCGCCTACCAGCGGGTGAACGGCAACACTCCGTTCGACTACATCAACCAGGGCGACAGCATCTACCTGGACAATTCCCAGCAGTACTCGGACTTCAACGGCCCCAACGAACGCTCGTGGAAACTCAAGTACGCCTACGACTTCGCCGGCCTCGGCCTGCCGGGCCTGACGTCGGCGCTTTCCTACTCACGCGGCGAGCTGGACCTGACCAAGGTCGATCCGCACAGCCGTGGCTACGCCCACTGGTACAGCGCCGGCGGCGAGCACGCCAAGCACTGGGAACGCGACCTCGACCTCAAGTACGTGGTGCAGGGTGGCCAGGCCAAGGACCTGGCGGTCCGCCTGCAGTGGGCCACCAACCGTGGCGGCAACGGTTATGGCGCGCTGGACAACGACACCGACGAATACCGGGTGATCGTCGATTACCCGATCAATGTGTTCTAAGCGCGAATACGCAAAAGGCCAGCATCATTTTGCTGGCCTTTTTTTTGTCTGCGATTTATACATGCGCCCGCAGGCGCGATCGGTCTCTGCAACTCTGCTCGCTTCACCCGAAACACCCTTATAGAAAACGTACACAACGCAGAAGCCAGAACCATGAGTGTGAGTAGTGCGACACCCCGCAACACGACCACTTCGAGCCGGTCGGAAAGGATGCTGATTCTTGGAAGCTCATTGATGGTCATCTCCATCCTGAGCATCGTGACCTTCTTGCTGATTCGCGAACGCGGCAGCGCCGAAATAGCCGCCACCCGCGCGGCTTCCAACATCGTGCAATTGATCGACGCCGACGTGCTGCGCAACGTCGAGCTGTACGACGTCTCCCTGCGTGGCCTGATCAGCGCCTCGCAACACGAGGACCTGAAACAGGTCTCGCCGACCATTCGCCATATGGCGCTGTTCGACCGGGCCACGGCTGCACCCTACAAGGGCAACATCCTGCTGCTCGACGCGCACGGCGATGTGCTCGCCGACTCCGCTTCGGTCGAACCGCGCAAGGGCAACTTTGCCGATCGGGAGTATTTCCAGTCTCATGTGAATAACCCCGATCCGGGCATGCTGATCAGCCGACCGTTCCGCGCCCTCCCGCCCGAGCTGGATTGGCGCATCAGTTTCAGCCGGCGGGTTTCCAACGAACGTGGAGAATTCCTCGGCGTGGCCGAAGCGGCCATGCGCCTGGACTACTTCAGCCAGTTGTTCAAAAGCCTGAATGTCGGCCGCGACAGCTCGGTCAACCTGATCAGTCGCGACGGTATCCTGTTGGCCCAGGAGCCGCCGCGAGCGGACAACCTGATCGGCCAGGACTTCAGCCAACGGCCCAATTTCATCCGCATCCTGCGCGAGGGGAACGGCAGCTTCAAAGGCATGTCCAGCACCCAGCAGCCGCGCCTGTACACCTTCTCCCAGGTCGGGGACCTGCCGCTGATCGTGATCGTGGCGCTCTCCAGCAATGAAGTATTCGCCTCCTGGCAGCGCACCGCGCTGGTGGTTGGCGGCGCCACCGGTGCGCTGTGCCTGGGCCTGCTGTGGCTGACCTGGCTGCTGTGCCGGGAATTGCGCCGGCGCCAGAGCGCCGAGCAGGAACTCGCGCAACTGGCGGCCACCGATGCCCTCACCGGCCTCGACAACCGTCGCAGCCTGGATCAGACCCTGGCTCGCGAATGGGGTCGCGCGCAGCGCTCCCATAGCGCGCTGTCGCTGCTGATGCTCGACGTGGATCACTTCAAGGCCTTCAACGATCGCTATGGCCACCCGCTCGGCGATGAAGCCTTGCGCATCGTCGCCCGGGTGATCAGTGACAATATCCGTCGCCCCGGCGACCTGGCCGCACGCTACGGCGGCGAAGAGTTCGCCGTGGTCCTGCCGGAGACTGACAACGCCGGCGCCCGGCGTATCGCCGAGCATATTCGCCTGGCGATCGAGCGCCTGCCGCCGATCCAGGACGGTGCCTCGCCGATCACCATCAGCATTGGCCTCGGCACCTGGGCAGGCACGCCGAAGTCCAGCCTGAAAGCGCTGTGTTCGATGGCCGACAAGGCGCTATACCAGGCCAAGGCCGAGGGGCGAAACCGAGTGATGGGTTGACCTCATCGCGGGCAAGCCTCGCTTCTACGGGGCCCGTGCTGCCCGCAGGAACTACCTGCGACAACATCACTAGGCGCACAGAAACCTGCGGACATAAAAAAAGGCCACCCGAAGGCAGCCTTTAAAAACAAAAGGAAAGAGAGTGTTAGTTACACGACCGCAACCGGACGCACATAAGAGATCGGTGCAGTGCTGGCATCTTCGAAGATCACGACTTCCCAAGCGTCTTTCTGCTCAATGAGCTTGCGCAGAAGCTGGTTGTTCAATGCATGGCCCGACTTGAAGCCTTTGAACTCACCTATCAGGCTGTTGCCCAGCAGGTAGAGGTCACCAATTGCGTCGAGGATCTTGTGCTTCACGAACTCGTCTTCATAGCGAAGGCCGTCCTCGTTCAGTACACCATCCGCGTCGACCACGATGGCGTTTTCCACGCTGCCGCCGAGTGCGAGGTTATGCTTGCGCAGGTACTCGATATCACTCATGAAACCAAAGGTACGGGCGCGGCTGACTTCCTTCACGAACGACGTGCTGGAAAAGTCCACGCTTGCACTCTGGGTGCGGTCACGGAAAACCGGGTGATCGAAATCGATCTCAAAGCTCACTTTAAAACCGTCGAAAGGCACGAAAGTGGCGCGCTTGTCGCCGTCTTCCACCGTCACCTCACGAAGGATGCGGATGAACTTCTTGGCTGCGTCCTGTTCTTCCAGGCCGGCAGATTGAATCAGGAATACGAAGGGTCCAGCGCTGCCATCCATGATCGGGACTTCGGACGCGGAGAGCTCGACGTAGGCGTTATCGATGCCCAGGCCAGCCATGGCCGAGAGCAGGTGCTCCACCGTGTCCACTTTGGCGTCACCGTTGACCAGGGTGGTCGACATAGTGGTTTCACCAACGTTTTCCGCGCGAGCAGGTATCTGCACCACAGGGTCCAGGTCGGCACGACAAAACACAATGCCGGTGTCGACAGGCGCAGGCTTGAGGGTCAGGTAAACCTTCTCCCCAGAGTGCAGGCCTACACCTGTGGCACGGATAATATTCTTCAGGGTGCGTTGTTTAATCATGGCTTGGGCCGCTTCAGCGCAAATTGCGAACTGGTATCAACAAAGGCTGGCGATAATAACAGACCAGGCCTTTGCTGAACACCAATCACCCTAATACCCCTGATACATTCCATCAATCGGCCTGTCGACGCAGGAAAGCCGGGATGTCCAGATAGTCCAGATCATCTTGCGGATTCAGCTTCGCCGCAGTCGCAGCACTGGCCTGGGCCTGGTTGCGCATGACGGTCGGACGGTCCAGATCACGGTAGTTGACCGACGGCAGTTCCTGACGGGCAGGGGCTGGCGCCTGTGCAGCGGCCATGGAGGTTTGCACGGTATTGTCGATGACCTTCACAGGCTTCTCGATTTTCGCGCCCAGACCCGTGGCAACCACGGTCACGTGCAGCTCGTCGCGCATGTCCGGATCGATAACGGTACCAACCTTGACCATCGCATGCTCGGAAGCGAAGGCTTCGATGATGCTACCCACGTCGGAGTACTCGCCCAGGGACAGGTCGGGACCGGCGGTGATGTTCACCAGGATGCCGCGCGCGCCTTGCAGGTTCACGTCTTCCAGCAGCGGGTTGCGGATTGCCGCTTCGGTCGCTTCACGTGCACGGTTAGGACCGCTGGCGCAGCCAGTGCCCATCATTGCCATGCCCATTTCGCTCATCACGGTACGTACGTCGGCGAAGTCGACGTTGATCATGCCCGGACGCTTGATGATGTCGGAGATACCGCGAACGGCACCGGCCAGAACGTCGTCGGCCTTGGCGAAAGCCGACAGCAGGCTGGCGTCCTTGCCGAGGATGGTCAGCAGCTTTTCGTTGGGAATGGTGATCAACGAATCGACGCTTTCGCTCAGCGCGCGGATGCCTTCATCGGCGATCTGCATACGCTTGCGGCCTTCGAACGGGAACGGACGAGTCACCACCGCAACGGTGAGAATGCCCATTTCCTTGGCCACTTCGGCGATGATCGGCGCGGCACCGGTACCGGTACCACCGCCCATGCCGGTCGTGATGAACACCATGTTGGTGCCCGCCAGCACTTCGGCGATACGCTCGCGGTCTTCCAGGGCGGCTTGACGACCGACCTCAGGATTGGCGCCAGCACCCAGGCCCTTGGTCACGCCGGTACCCAGTTGCAGGATGGTCCGCGCGCCGATGTTTTTCAGCGCTTGAGCATCAGTGTTGGCGCAGATGAATTCGACGCCTTCGATGTTGCTCTTGACCATGTGATTGACGGCGTTGCCGCCGCCACCGCCAACACCGATAACCTTGATTACCGGACTTGCGGGGACGTTGTCTACGAGTTCGAACATTTTCCCTCTCCTTTCATTTCTCTAGTTTTTTCGCCTACTGCGCCTACTGCTTACAACGTATTTCATGCTGCTTTTACTGCGGTAGAAGCTCCAAGCTGCAAGCTATAAGCCGCAAGCATGGAACCCTGTACTTCTTGAAGCTTGAAACTTGCCGCTTGAAGCTGTTTCTTAAAAATTGCCCTGCACCCAGCTCTTGATGCGATCGAGCAAGGCGGCCTTGGGTTCGTCGCTGCTGTAGCTGTCCCGGCTGCCGATGCCGGAGAACGAGATGCCGTCGGACTGCTTCTGCAGCCCGTACAACAGCAAGCCCACGCCGGTGGAATAGATCGGGTTGCGCACCACGTCGGACAGGCCCTTGACGGTGTGCGGCACGCCCAGGCGGACCGGCATGTGGAAAATCTCTTCGGCCAGTTCGACCGCGCCTTCCATTTTCGAAGTACCGCCGGTCAGCACGATGCCGGCCGGGATCAGGTCTTCGTAGCCGCTGCGACGCAGTTCGGCCTGGATCAGGGTGAACAGCTCGTCGTAGCGCGGCTCGACCACTTCGGCCAGGGCCTGGCGGGACAGCTCGCGCGGTGGACGGTCGCCGACACTTGGCACCTTGATGGTTTCACCGGCACCGGCCAGCTTGGCCAGGGCGCAGGCGTAACGGATCTTGATTTCTTCGGCGTACTGGGTCGGCGTACGCAGCGCCATGGCGATGTCGTTGGTCACCTGGTCGCCGGCAATCGGGATCACCGCGGTATGGCGGATCGCGCCTTCGGTGAAGATCGCGATGTCGGTGGTACCGCCACCGATGTCCACCAGGCACACGCCCAGCTCTTTCTCGTCGTCGGTCAGCACCGAATACGCCGAGGCCAGCTGTTCGAGAATGATGTCGTCGATTTCCAGGCCACAGCGACGCACGCACTTTTCGATGTTCTGGGCGGCATTCACCGCGCAGGTCACCACGTGCACCTTGGCTTCCAGACGTACACCGGACATGCCCAGGGGCTCGCGCACGCCTTCCTGGTTATCGATCACGTAATCCTGCGGCAGGGTGTGCAGCACCCGCTGGTCGGCCGGAATCGCCACGGCCTGTGCCGCGTCGAGTACCCGCTCCAGGTCCGCCGAACTCACTTCGCGATCACGAATCGCCACGATGCCGTGGGAGTTCAGGCTGCGAATGTGATTGCCCGCCACGCCGACGAACGCCGAGTGGATACGGCAACCGGCCATCAGTTGCGCTTCTTCTACCGCGCGCTGGATCGATTGAACGGTGGACTCGATATTCACCACCACGCCCTTCTTCAGGCCGCGCGATGGATGGGTGCCGATACCGACGATTTCCAGCGTGCCATCGGCCGCGACCTCGCCTACCAGCGCCACCACCTTGGAGGTGCCGATATCCAGACCGACGATCATTTTGCCGCTTTGCACGTTTGCCATGGTCCTGCCTCTTCTTAATTCTTCGCGACGGCGGGTTGGGCCGTCGTGGGCGCTACAGGTTCCCGCCAGCCGACGGCCAGGCCGTTGGCATAACGCAGATCGATGCGCGCGATGTTCGTAATCTGTTCTTTCAGCGTTTTTTCATAAATGGCAATGAAGCGGCGCATCTTCTCCACCAGGTGATCGCGTCCGAGCAACAGCTCGATACCAGGGCCAGCGCTACCGGCCCCCGTGGTCAGGAACCAGCTGCCGCGCTCGCGCAACTCCAGACGGGCAATGGAGAAACCCATCGGGCGCAGCATCTGGCTCAGCACCTGGTACTGCTGCATCACCTGCTGCTGGGCCCGCTGCGGGCCGAACAACTGTGGCAAGTGCTCGTAGTTCGCCAGTTCACGCGGGGTGAAGGCCTGGCCCTGGTTGTTCAACAGCGCCTCGTCGCCCCAACGGGCCACCGGCAGTTGTTCTTCCAGGCGAATCACCACCTGGTCCGGCCACACACGCCGTACCTCGGCATGAGCGATCCATGGCATCTGTTCCAGCTCGGTACGCATGCTCGCCAGGTCGATGGTGAAGAAGCTCGCCGCGACGTAGGGCGCGATCCGCTGCTGCACCGCCTGCTGGCTGATGTAACTCAGGTCGCCCTGCACCGCGACCTTGGTGATCGGCCGGTCGGCATAGGGCAGCAGGCGTTGCGCGCCTTCGTAAGTGCCGAAGCCCAGCGCGACCAGCAGCACCGGCCACATCAGGCTTTTCAGCACGCCAAAGTTGGCTTTCGGCAGGCGCGCCGACATCGGCTCCTTGGCCACCATCCGGCTGGCACCACGCGGCACCGGCTTGCGGCCGGGAGCGGGTTGCTGATGACGTAGCTGGGCGCCTTGCATGGCCTTAACCTCGCGGCTCTGCGTTACTGACGACACTTTCCGCCAGGATGGCCAGAACCAGCTGCTGGAAATCCAGACCGGCGGCACGCGCCGCCATCGGAACCAGGCTGTGATCGGTCATGCCGGGGGCGGTATTCACTTCCAGGAACCAGAACTGGCCGTCGGCGTCCTGCATCACGTCGGCACGCGCCCAACCGGCGATACCGAGCGCCCCGCAGGCCTTCGCCGTCAGGTCCATGAGCTCCTGCTCTTTGTCGCTGTCGAGGCCGCACGGGATCCGGTACTGGGTATCGGAAGCCAGGTACTTGGCGTCGTAGTCGTAAAACGTGTGGGGCGTGCCCAGGGCGATCGGTGGCAATACCTGGCCGCGCAGCGTGGCGATGGTGAACTCCGGACCTTGAATCCATTGTTCAACCAAGACTTGCGAGTCGTAGGTGCTGGCCGCTTTCCATGCGTCGATCAGTTCGGACGCGGATGTCACTTTGGCCATACCAATACTGGAACCTTCATGCGCCGGTTTGACGATCAAAGGCATGCCCAGTTCCGTAGCCGCGCAAATACAATCGGCCTCGGAGCCAAGTACGGCGTGGCGTGGCGTCGGAATACCGAGGCTGTGCCAGACCTGCTTGGTACGCAGTTTGTCCATCGCCAGCGCCGAAGCCAGGATGCCGCTGCCGGTGTAGGGAATCCCCAGGCATTCCAGCAGGCCCTGCATGCTGCCGTCTTCGCCGCCACGGCCGTGGAGGATGATGAAGGCGCGGTCGATCTTCTCGTTCAGCAGGCGCTGCAGGAAGTCGTCACCGACGTCGATGCCGAAGGCGTCCACACCGGCGCTCAGAAAGGCTTCAAGCACGGCATTGCCGGACTTCAGCGAGACTTCGCGCTCGGCGCTCTTGCCGCCGAACAGCACGGCGACACGGCCGAAATCCTTCGGCGCGATGGTCGAAAACAGAGAGGCGTAGGCGGCGGTCATTTCGACTTCCCCTGACCGGCAGGCACGGCGCCCGCGAACAACGGACTGTTCAACAGCTTCGGCGCAAGGCCGCCGATATCTCCGGCGCCCTGGCACAGCAGGATGTCGCCGGCACGCAGCAGCGGCTTGACCAGCGGCGCGAGGTCGACCCCACGCTCGATGTAGATCGGGTCCAGCTGACCGCGCTGACGGATGCTGTGGCACAGCTGACGGCTGTCCGCCCCCGGGATCGGCTCTTCGCCCGCCGGGTAGACTTCCATCAACAGCAGGACGTTGGCGTCCGCCAGCACCTGGACGAAATCGTCGTACAGGTCGCGGGTACGGCTGAAACGGTGCGGCTGGTAAACCATCACCAGGCGGCGCTCAGGCCAGCCACCGCGCACGGCCTTGATCACCGCCGCGACTTCGGTCGGGTGGTGGCCATAGTCGTCCACCAGCATCACGTTGCCGCCTTCCACCGGCAGCTCGCCATAGACCTGGAAGCGTCGACCCACGCCCTGGAAGCCCGACAGGCCCTGGACGATGGCTTCATCGCTGATACCTTCGTCGGTGGCGATGCAGATGGTCGCCAAGGCGTTCAGCACGTTGTGGTTGCCCGGCATGTTCACCGAGACATCCAGCGGCTCGCGATCGGGACGCAGCACGGTGAAGAAGGTCTGCATGCCCTGCTGGCGTACATTGATCGCTCGCACATCGGCGTCTTCGTTGAAACCGTAGGTGACGGTCGGACGCTTGACCTGCGGCAGGATCTCGCGCACCACCGGGTCGTCCAGGCACAGTACGGCCAGGCCGTAGAACGGCAGGTTGTGCAGGAATTCGACGAAGGTTTTCTTCAGTTTGTTGAAGTCACCGTCGTAGGTCGCCATGTGGTCGGCGTCGATGTTGGTCACCACGGCTACCAGCGGTTGCAAGTGCAGGAAACTGGCGTCGCTTTCATCGGCTTCGGCGATCAGGTAGCGGCTGGTACCCAACTGTGCATTGGTACCTGCTGCATTCAGCCGGCCACCGATGACAAAGGTCGGGTCCAGGCCACCGGCGGCGAATACCGAGGCCAGCAGGCTGGTGGTGGTGGTCTTGCCGTGGGTACCGGCAACGGCGACGCCGTGGCGGTAGCGCATCAGCTCGGCCAGCATTTCCGCGCGCGGCACCACCGGGATGCGGCGTTCCAGAGCGGTGGCCACTTCCGGGTTGGAGGTGTTCACGGCGCTGGACACTACCAGTACATCGGCGTTGGCGGCGTTCTCGGCACGGTGGCCGATAAAGATCTGCGCACCGAAGGACTCGAGGCGCTCGGTAACCGGCGACGCCTTGAGGTCGGAACCGGAGACCTGGTAGCCCAGGTTCAGCAGCACTTCGGCGATCCCGCACATGCCCACGCCGCCGATACCGACGAAGTGGATGCGACGGATGCGGCGCATTTCCGGTTGTGGCATGGCTTTCTGATTCTCAACCATGGGCCACCTCCAGGCAGATATCGACCACGCTACGGGTGGCATCGGGTTTGGCCAGGCGACGTGCGGCGTCGGCCATGCTGTTGAGTCGTTCCGGTTGCATCAAAACCTCTGTCAGGCGAGCGGCAAGGTCCGCTGCGCCAGTCGTTCTTTGCGGCATCAGGAAGGCAGCGCCTTCACGAGCCAAATAATCGGCATTGCGGGTCTGGTGATCGTCGATGGCGTGAGGCAAAGGCACGAGCATCGAAGGCAGACCGGCGGCAGCCAGTTCACTGACGGTCAACGCGCCTGCGCGACAAACCACCAGGTCAGCCCAGCCATAGGCTTGGGCCATGTCTTTGATGAACGGCTGCACCTGCGCCTCGACGCCGGCGGCGCGATAGCGCTCTGCAGTCACTTCATCGTGGTTTTTGCCGGCCTGATGAAACACTTCCGGACGCAGCTCGGGGGAGACCAGCGCCAGGGCTTCAGGCAGCAACTTGTTCAACGGCTCTGCTCCCAGGCTTCCGCCCAGGATCAGCAAACGCGCCTTGCGTCCGGCCAAAGCCTCGCGCGGTGTATCGAGGAACAGCTCGGTGCGCACCGGGTTGCCGGTGGTACGCCGGCTGCTGGAGGCACCAAAGGTGTCCGGGAAAGCTTCGCAGACTCGGGCCGACAACGGCACCAGCAGCCGATTGGCGGTACCGGCGACCGCGTTCTGTTCATGAACGATCACCGGCACGCCGGACAGTTTTGCTGCGACGCCGCCAGGGCCGGTCACATAACCGCCAAAGCCCAGCACACAAACCGGCTTGAGCTGACGAATGATCCGGCGCGCCTGCAGCACTGCCTTGAGCAACACGAATGGCGCCTTGAGCAGCGACAGCTTGCTCTTGCCCCGCAGGCCGCTGACGTTGATCAGATGCAGTTGCAGGCCAGCGTTCGGCACCAGCTCGTTTTCGATACCGCGCGGGGTGCCGAGCCAGTGCACGGTATAACCGCGCGCCTGGAACTCACGGGCACAGGCCAGCGCCGGGAACACGTGACCGCCGGTGCCACCGGCCATGATCAGCACATTAGCGCCCATGGCTTGGCTCCTCGGCGAAGTCGCTCTCGCTGAACTCCATCTCTTCGCTGCCCAGGTGGGTCCGACTCTCCCACTCGATGCGCAGCAACAGGCCAAGACAGGCGCAGCAGATCACCAACGAACTGCCGCCATAACTGAGGAACGGCAAGGTCAGGCCTTTGGTCGGCAACAGGCCGACGTTCACCCCAATGTTGATCAGGAACTGGCCGATCCACAGGAACGACAGGCCATAAGCGACATAGGCGGCAAAGAACTGCTTGGCTTTCTCGGCCCACAGGCCGATGTACATGCCACGGATACAAACGAAGACAAACAGCGCCACTGTGCACAGGGAACCGACGGCGCCCAGTTCTTCGGCCAGGACCGAGAACACGAAGTCGGTGTGGGCTTCCGGCAGGTAGAACTGTTTCTGCACGCTGTTACCCAGGCCAACGCCCAGCCATTCGCCACGGCCAAAAGCAATCAGGGCCTGGGACAGCTGGTAGCCCGCGCCGAACTGGTCGGCCCAAGGGTCGGCAAAGTTGGTCAGGCGCGCCATTCGATAGGGCTGCATCTGAATCAGCAGGACCACCGCCGCGACCGCCAGGACCACCATCAAGGAAAAGCGGAACAACCCGACCCCACCGAGGAACAGCATCGCCGCCGCGGCCCCCATCATCACCACGGTGGCGCCGAAGTCCGGCTCCATCAGCAGCAGGCCGGCCATCGGCAGCAGCACGATGAACGGTTTGAAGAAGCCCATCCAGCTTTCGCGCACTTCTTTCTGGCGACGCACCAGGTAACCGGCGAGGTAGATCACCACGAACACCTTGGCGATCTCGGAAGGCTGGACGTTGAAGAAACTGAAGCCGATCCAGCGCATCGAACCGTTCACTTCACGGCCGATCCCCGGAATGATCACCATCACCAGCAAACCGAAGGCACCGAGCAGCATCATCCAGCCCAGGCGTTGCCAGGTGGCGATCGGAATCATCATGGTGACGATGCAGGCACCCAGGCCCAGCACCACATAGATAAGGTGGCGAATCATGTAGTACAGGGCACTACCCGACTGCACCGCCGCCACTTCGGTGGAGGCCGAGGCGATCATGATCAGCCCGAGGCCGAGCAGCGTCAGGCAGCCGGCGAGCATCGGGAAATCGAGGTCGACGCCGCGCCCGGTAATGATCGGCGATGGATAAGGCTTGATGATGTCTCTCAGGTTCATGCCAGATCCTCCACGGCGCGGACGAACTGGTGACCACGGTCTTCGTAATTCTTGAACATGTCGAAACTGGCGCAGGCCGGCGACAGCAGCACCACGTCACCGGCCTGGGCGGTGGCACGGCATTGCGCCACGGCTTCGACCAGGGAACCGACACGAATCAGCGGCACAGCATCGCCGATGGCCTCGCCGATCTTGTCGGAATCGCGGCCCATCAGGATCACGGCGCGGCAGTTGGCCGCCACCGGGTCGCGCAGGTCCTTGAACTCGGCACCTTTGCCGTCGCCACCGGCGATCAGCACGATCTTGCCTTCGATGTCCGCGCCCAGGCCTTCGATGGCCGCCAGGGCAGCGCCAACGTTGGTGGCCTTGGAGTCGTTGTAATAACCCACGCCATCCAGGTCGCGAACCCACTGGCAGCGGTGCTCGAGGCCGGCGAAGGTGCGCAGGGCCGAGAGCATGGCGTCGAATGGCAGGCCGACCGCATGCCCCAGGGCCAGCGCCGCCAGGGCGTTGGACTGGTTATGGGCGCCGCGGATCTTCAGCTCGCGCACCGGCATCAGGTTCTGGAATTCGAAGGCCAGGTATTTCTCGCCGTTCTCTTCACGCAGGCCGAACGCCTTGAAGTCGGGTTTGCTCAGGCCGAAGGTCCAGCACGGCAGGCCTTCGCCGATCAATGGCCGGGTCAAGGCATCCTGGCGGTTGAACACCACCTGCCGGGCGCCCCGGAAGATCCGGTGCTTGGCCAGGTGATACGCCGGCAGGCCGCTGTAGCGGTCCATGTGGTCTTCGCTGATGTTCAGCACGGTGGCCACTTCGGCACCCAGCTGATCGGTGGTCTCCAGCTGGAAGCTGGACAGTTCCATGACGTACAGCTCGACGTCGTCGCTGAGCAGGTCCAGGGCCGGGGTACCCAGGTTTCCACCCACGGCGACCCGCTTGCCCGCCGCCGCCGCCATTTCCCCCACCAGGGTGGTCACGGTGCTTTTCGCGTTGGAACCGCTGATGGCGACAATCGGCGCCTTCGCGTTACGCGCAAACAGCTCGATATCGCCGGAGAGTTTCACCCCACGGGCGGCGGCGGCTTGCAGGGCCGGGGTCGCCAGGGCCAGGCCGGGGCTCACGTAGAGCTCGTCGGCACGGCACAGGAAGTCGACGTCCAGCTCGCCACAACGCACTTCCACATGCGGATAGTCACGGCGCAGCGTGGCCAGTTCCGGTGGATTTTCCCGCGTATCGGCGACGGCAAACGACACGCCCCGGTTCGCCAGGAAGCGAACCAGGGACATGCCGCTCTTGCCGAGGCCGACAACGATGCGGAAGTGGTCAGAAGCGATCAGAGACACTCGTTCTACCTCAGCTTCAGGGTGGCAAGGCCGATCAACACGAGAATCACGGTGATGATCCAGAAACGGACGATCACGCGCGGCTCGGGCCAGCCCTTGAGTTCAAAGTGGTGGTGAATTGGCGCCATGCGGAATACACGACGACCGGTCAACTTGAAGGAGGCCACCTGAATGACCACCGACAGGGTTTCCATCACGAACACACCGCCCATGATGAACAGGACGATTTCCTGACGAACGATCACCGCGATGGTGCCCAGGGCCGCACCCAGTGCCAGCGCGCCGACGTCGCCCATAAAGACTTGTGCCGGGTAGGTGTTAAACCACAGGAAGCCCAGTCCGGCGCCGATCAGCGCGCCGCAGAACACGATCAGCTCACCCGCGCCTGGAACGTAAGGAATCAGCAGGTACTCAGCGAATTTCACGTTACCCGACAGGTAGCAGAAGATGCCCAGGGCACCGCCCACCATCACGGTCGGCATGATCGCCAGGCCGTCGAGGCCGTCGGTCAGGTTGACCGCGTTGCTGGAGCCAACGATCACGAAATAGGTCAGGACCACGAAGCCAATACCCAGCGGAATGCTGACGTCCTTGAGCATGGGGATCAGCAAGGTGGTTTCGACCGGGGTTTGCGCGGTGACATACAGGAAGATCGCCGCGCCCAGGCCAAATACCGACTGCCAGAAGTACTTCCAGCGGCTAGGCAAACCACGGGAGTTCTTCTCGATCACCTTGCGATAGTCATCGACCCAGCCGATGGCGCCGAACAACAGGGTGACCAGCAACACCACCCACACATAACGGTTGCTCAGGTCGGCCCACAGCAGGGTGCTGATACCGATTGCCGAAAGGATCAGCGCGCCGCCCATGGTCGGGGTGCCCGACTTGGAGAGGTGCGATTGCGGACCGTCGTTACGCACGGCCTGGCCGATCTGACGGGTCTGCAAAGTGCGGATCATCCACGGCCCCAGCCACAAGGACAGCACCAGCGCAGTCAGTACCCCGAGAATCCCGCGCAGGGTCAGGTACTGAAAGACCGCGAAGCCTTTGTAGAACTGTTGCAGGTACTCCGCTAGCAGCAGCAGCATCAATGTTTCTCCGTGCTGGAACCACACAAAGCCGCGACGATGTTTTCCATCACCGCGCTGCGCGATCCCTTGATCAAAATAGTGGTGTTTGTATCTTGCTCGGCGCCCAGGGCTGTGATCAGCTCGGCCTGGCTGGCGAAGTGTCGGGCGTGCTCACCAAAGGCGGCGACCGCGTGGACCATCATTGGGCCCACGGCGTAGAGCGCCGACACCTTGCCGGCGGCATAAGCACCCACTTCGCGGTGCCCCTGCTCCGCCCAATCGCCCAACTCGCCGATATCTCCGAGCACCAGGACGGTGCGGCCGGAAAAGCCGGCGAGTATATCAACGGCCGCGCACATTGACGTGGGGTTCGCGTTGTAGGTGTCGTCGATGACCCGCATGCCGTTTTTCGCCAGCTGGGCGACGGTGCGGCCCTTGACCGGCTGCACCGCGTTGAGCCCGGTGGCGATGCCGAACAGCGACACGCCCAGGGCATGAGCGGCAGCCGCAGCGGCCAGGGCATTGGCCACGTTATGGGTACCCAGCAGGTTCAACTGGATCCGCTCGGAGCCGTTGCCAGCATGCAGGGTGAAGTTCGGGCAGCCACGGGCATCACGCTGGATATCCGAGGCGTAAAAGTCGGCGGCATTGTTGGTCAGGGCAAAACTCAGCACCTGACGGCCGGCGGCACGGGTTTTCCAGATCGGGAAGGCCTTGTCATCGAGGTTGAGCACGGCGATACCGGAAGCATCCAGCCCTTCGAGGATCTCGCCTTTGGCCTCGACGATTTTTTCCGGCCCGCCAAACTCGCCAACATGGGCCGTACCGGCGTTATTGATGATGGCGACATGCGGCTTGGTCATCGCCACGGTGTAGGCAATTTCGCCGATGCGCGAAGCCCCGAGCTCGATCACCGCCGCGGTATGCTCCGGGGCCAGCTCCAGCAGGGTCAAGGGTGCGCCCAAGTCGTTGTTCAGGTTGCCGCGCGTGGCGAGCACCGGCCCGCGCGTGCGCAGGATGCTGGCCAGCATTTCCTTGACCGTGGTCTTGCCGCTGGAGCCGGTAATCGCCGCTACCGGCTTGGTAAAAGCGGCGCGACTCAACGCTCCCAGCTGTCCAAGCGCCTGCCGGGTATCGCTGACCAGCAACTGCGGCAGCGTGCTGTCTGGCACTTCGCGTTCGACCAGGGCACCGACGGCGCCTTTAGAGGCGACCTCATTCAGGTAGTCATGGCCGTCGAAACGCGGGCCGGCCAGGGCAATAAAGAGTTGGCCCGGCTTGATCGCCCGGCTGTCGATGCTCACGCCATCGAAGCTGCAATCGCCAGCCAGCAGGCGACCCGCCAACGGTCCGCTCAGTTCACTGAGTTTCAGGGCCTTAAGCATGGGCCACCTCCCACGCAGTCAGCGCCCGGTCGGCTTCCACCAGGTCGGAGAAGTCGAGACGCACGCCGTTGATTTCCTGATAGTCCTCATGGCCTTTACCGGCCAGGACAATGACGTCATCCGCCGAAGCGCCGGCGATCAGCTGGGCGATGGCCAGGCCGCGACCGGAGACGAACTCGACCTTGTCCACCGCACTGAAGCCGGTACGAATGTCGTCGAAAATCTGCGCTGGATCTTCCGTACGCGGGTTGTCGTCGGTAACCAGCACGCCGTCGGCCAGGCGCTCGACCACTTCCGCCATCAGCGGACGCTTGCCGCGATCGCGATCGCCGCCGCAGCCGAACAGGCACAGCAAACGGCCCTTGGCGTGGGGACGCAGGGCCAGCAATACTTTTTCCAGGGCATCCGGGGTGTGAGCGTAATCGACCACCACCAGCGGTTGCGAACCGCCGCCCAGGCGCTGCATGCGACCGGCCGGACCTTCCAGTTTCGGCAGCACGTGGAGGATTTCGTCGAGGGCGTAATCCAGTCCGAGCAAGGCGCCGACAGCGGCCAGCACGTTGCTCAGGTTGAAACGGCCAAGCAAGGTGCTGCGCAGATGATGTTCGCCCTGCGGAGTCACCAGGGTCGCACGCACGCCTTCGTCGTCGAATTGCGCTTCGCGGCAGTACAGATAGGCCCGCGGATCCTCGAGGCTGTAGGTGATCAGCCGCGAATCCTGCTCGTCACTGGCCAACAGCCGACCGAACTCATCGTCGAGGTTGATGACCCGGCAACCCAGGTCGGTCCAACCGAACAGCTTGGCCTTGGTGGAGCCGTAGGCTTCCATGGTGCCGTGATAATCCAGGTGGTCGCGAGACAGGTTGGTCAGCACCGCCACATCGAAGGCCAGCGCACTGACCCGCCCCTGGTCGAGCCCATGGGACGACACTTCCATCGCCACGGCCTTGGCACCGGCCTTTTTCAGGTCGGCCAGGGTGGCCTGTACGGCAATCGGGTTCGGCGTAGTGTGCATCCCGCTTTGCAGCGCGCCATAAAAACCGCTGCCCAAGGTGCCGACGATGCCGCAGTGCTGGCCCAGCAGGTCGAGCGCTTGCGCGACCAACTGGGTCACGCTGGTCTTGCCGTTGGTACCGGTCACGCCAATCAGGTTGAGATGACGACTCGGATCGCCATAAAAACGTCCGGCGATATCCGACAGCTGCGCCGCCAGGCCTTTGACCGGAATCAGCGGTACGTCGGTAATCGGCAGGACGGTCGCGCCTTCGACTTCATAAGCCACGGCAGCCGCACCGCGCTGCAAGGCATCGGCGATGTGCGCACGGCCATCGAACTTGCCGCCAGGAACCGCAAGGAACAGATCGCCGGCGCGCACATTGCGGCTGTCCAGGGTCAGTTCGCGAATCAGCAGATCGCGACCAGCGTGGGCGAAAATCTTGTTCAGGCTAAGAGACATCAGCCGCGCCCCCCTTTAGCTGGTGCCGCATTGGCTTGTTGGGTAGGTGGCAGGTTGTCCGGCGAGATATTCATCAGACGCAGGGTGCCGGACATCACTTTGCTGAACACCGGTGCCGATACCAGGCCACCGAAGTAGCCGGCCTTGCTCGGCTCGTCGATCACCACGACTATGGCGTAACGCGGATCGCTCATCGGGCCGAAACCAGCGAACAGCGAACGGTAGGAGTTCTCGGCATAACCCTTGGTGCCGACCGAAGTCTTGCGCGCGGTACCACTCTTGCCGGCCACGTGATACGCCGGCACCTGAGCACGGAACACGCCGCGCGGAGCCTCGATCACCTGCTGCAACATGCCTTGCATGGTCTTGGCGACCTTTTCCGGAATCACTTGGGTGGTTTCCGGGGTCTTGTCGGTTTTGATCAGAGTCAGTGGAGCGATACGACCGTTATTGGCCAGCGCCGAGAAGGCGTGAACCAACTGGATCGCCGTCACCGAGATACCGTAGCCGTACGACAGCGTGGCCGTCTCGGCCTTGCGCCATTCACGGTAATTCGGCAGGTTGCCGACACGCTCGCCCGGGAAACCGAGGCCGGTATCCTGGCCGAGGCCGATTTTCTGGGCCAGGCGGAAGATGGCTTCGCCGCCGATATCGAAGGCGATCTTGCTCATGCCGACGTTACTGGAATTGATCAGAATCCCGGTCAGGTCGAGCACCGCGCCTTCACTCTTGGATACGTCACGAATGGTGTACTTGCCGATCTGCAGCGTGCCTGGATAAACCTCGACGGTGTCGCTCGGTTTCCAGCGGCCGGTTTCCAGCGCCGCGCTCATGGAGATGGCTTTCATGGTCGAACCCGGTTCGAACACGTCGATCATGGCGCGGTTGCGCATCATCGCCGGTTGCAGGTTGCGACGGTTGTTCGGGTTGTAGGTCGGCTGGTTGACCATGGCCAGGATCTCGCCGGTCTTCACGTCCATGATGACCAGGCTGCCGGCCTTGGCGCCGTTCTCGACGATGGCATTGCGCAGTTCGCGGTTGGCCAGGTATTGCAGGCGCAGGTCAATCGACAACGCCAAGGGCTTGCCGGCCTTGGCGTTTTTGGTGACCTGGACATCTTTGATCAGTCTGCCGCGCCGATCCTTGATGACCTGGCGCTTGCCCGGCACCCCGGCCAGCCACTCGTCATAGGCCAGTTCGACCCCCTCGCGACCGCGGTCGTCGATGTCGGTAAAGCCGACCATGTGCGCGGTCACTTCGCCGGCCGGGTAGAAACGCCGAAACTCTTCGATGCCATAGACCCCCGGCACCTTGAGATCGAGAACCTGCTGGCCCTGCTCGGGCGTCAGGCCACGCACCAGGTAGATGAACTCTTTATTGGCCTGGGCTTCAAGACGCTCGGCCAGTGCTTTGGGGTCTTGCCCCAAGGCAGCAGCCAATGCCGGCCACTTGTCCTTGGCCAGTTGCATTTCCTTGGCGTTGGCCCACAGGGTGGTCACCGGCGTACTGACGGCCAGCGGCTCGCCGTTACGGTCGGTGATCAGGCCACGGTGAGCCGGGATCGGAATATGCCGAACGCTGCGCGCATCGCCCTGCCCCTTGAGGAAGTCGCGATCGACGACCTGCAGATCGATGATGCGCCAGGCGATCGCCGCCACCATGATGCCGAGCAAACCCAGCACCAGGCGGAACCGCCAGGGAAAGAGTGCGCCTTCAAGCTTCATCATGGCGCCACCATCTGGACTTCTGCCGCGCCGGGAATACGCATTTTCAGTTGTTCGGTGGCCAGCACTTCGATCCGGCTATGGGCGGTCCAAGTGCTTTGTTCAAGAATCAGCCGGCCCCACTCCGCCTGCGCCTTGTCGCGCACACTCAACTCGCCATACAGCGTGTTGAGCAGCTGACGATTCCAATGCGCGCTATAGGACACCGCAATCGCGGACACCAGAACGCCGATGAACAGCAGAAGCATGAAAAAGCTTCCGCCTGGAAGTGGCTTGGCGAAGAGCTTGCTCACCGCAGCTTCTCCGCAACGCGCATGACAGCACTACGGGCACGCGGGTTGGCTTTGAGCTCGGCATCGGAGGCCGTCTGCGCTTTGCCATGGATTTTGATTTTCGGTTCGAAAGCCACGTGGCGTACCGGCAGATTGCGAGGCAAGTTGTCCGCCTCGCCCTTCACCAGCTTGCGCATGAACAATTTGACGATGCGATCTTCCAGGGAATGGAAGCTGATCACCACCAGGCGACCGCCCACTTCGAGAGACTCCAGCGCTGCTTCGAGGCCGGCCTCGAGATCGCCCAGCTCGTTGTTGACGTGAATGCGCAACCCCTGGAATGCGCGGGTAGCCGGGTTCTTGCCCTTTTCCCACGCCGGGTTGGCGACTTTCAAGACCTCCGCCAGGTCGGCGGTGCGCTCGAACGGCTTGATGTCGCGGCGCTCAGCCACGGCGCGGGCCATGCGACCGGAGAAACGCTCTTCGCCGTACTCCTTGAACACACGGGCGATTTCTTCCACCGGAGCGGTGTTGACGAACTCCGCCGCGCTGATGCCGCGGGACGGGTCCATGCGCATATCCAGGGGACCGTCATTGAGAAAACTGAAGCCGCGTTCAGGATCGTCGAGCTGCGGCGAAGATACGCCCAGGTCGAGCAACACACCGCTGACCTTGCCATCCAGGCCACGCTCGGCCACTTCCGAACCCAGCTCGGCAAAGCTGCGCTGCACAACGACAAAGCGGCCGTCTTCGGCCGCTAGCGCTTGCCCGGTGGCAATCGCTTGAGGATCTTTGTCGAATCCGAGCAGCCGGCCATCCGGCCCGAGCTTGCTGAGGATCAAACGACTATGACCGCCGCGACCGAAGGTGCCATCCAGATAGCAGCCATCAGGACGTACGGCGAGAGCCTCGACGGCTTCGTCAAGCAGTACGGTGATGTGGTTAAAGCCGCTATCAATAGTCACAGGATCAAATCACGCAGTTCATCAGGCATGGCGCCCGGTTGTTGAATAGCTGCCAGGTCCGCTGCAGAAACAGCATTCCAGGCATCCTCGTCCCACAGTTGGAACTTGTTCAGTTGGCCTACCAACATTGCGCGCTTATCCAACTTGGCATATTCGCGCAGACGTGGCGGAACCAGAAAACGACCACTGCCATCGAGTTCGAGGTCGACGGCATTACCAATCAACAAACGCTGCAAGCGACGGTTTTCTTCACGTAGCGAAGGCAGCGCGCGCAGCTTGGTTTCAATAATTTCCCACTCATCGAGGGGGTAGACACACAAACACGGATCAACGGCATCAATAGTGACGATAAGTTGCCCGGAACTACGCGAAACGAGCTCGTCACGGTACCGGCTCGGCATGGCGAGACGGCCCTTTGCGTCGAGACTGATAGCGTTAGCTCCGCGAAACACGTCAGCGTTTCTCCAAATTTTAGCGTTTTACGTCCAAAAAACCCACTTCATGCCACTTTCCGCCACTTGCGCACACTATAGGAATGCGCCCACCACACCGTCAAGGCACGGAGCGACGGAAAAGCCTTATAGAACGGAGATTTAGGAGACTAAAAGGAGGGGTAACGGGAATTTGGCGAAGGATTTGGCGCAATAACTTCAATCAGCTCAAGGAGCTGTATCGCGAAGTTAAAGTAATTTGTTAAGAGTAAGATCTTTTCGGTATTACAAAAGCGCTTCTGCTATTGATTCAAGCAGGGAGGGAAAAGGTGGAGAGTCGATCTGTAAGCCGGGTTCTGTCGAGGACAGTCATTCCTCTACGATGGCCATCACTGGACATCTTTAGCAACCTACCCGGTTCCAGCGCGGGCCACGCCTTGGAACCCTATTTGGTCTTGCTCCGAGTGGGGTTTACCTAGCCACGAACTGTTGCCAGACGTGCGGTGCGCTCTTACCGCACCTTTTCACCCTTACCGGCACCGAAGTGCTTAGGCGGTTATTTTCTGTGGCACTTTCCGTAGGCTCGCGCCTCCCAGGCATTACCTGGCACTCCGCCCTATGGAGCCCGGACTTTCCTCCCCCCTCTAATTTTCATAGAGGGCAGCGACTGTCCAATCGACTCTCCGCCGCGCAGGTTAACGGCAGAGCGGCGGAAGAACAAGTGATAAAAGCCTTTTGCCATTCCGCCGATCGCGTTTACTCGCCTTTCTGTTTATCCAGCGCCGCCTGATAGAGAACATTCTTGCGCACGCCGGTAATTTCCGCCGCCAATGCCGCAGCCCGCTTGAGCGGCATCTCCTTGAGCAGCAGATCGAGAACTCGCATTACCTCACCGCTTACGGCCTCGTCGCTCTCCGGCGCCGACCACCCCGCCACCAGCACCACGCATTCGCCGCGCTGCTGATTGCTGTCCGCCTCGACGAAAGCGCGCAACTCCGAAAGCGGCAAGCCCTTGAGGGTTTCAAAGGTCTTGGTCAGTTCCCGCGCCAGCAATGCCGGACGCTCGCCACCAAACACCAGCTCCATATCCTGCAGGCACTCGAGAATGCGGTGTGGCGCCTCATAGAAAATCAGCGTGCGCGGCTCTTCCTTTAATAGCTCAAGACGCCCGCGCCGCCCTACCGCCTTGGCCGGCAGAAACCCTTCGAAGATAAAACGATCGGAAGGCAGCCCCGCCGCCGACAAGGCCGCAATCAGAGCGCAAGCCCCAGGAACAGGAACGACATTAATTCCCGCCGCCCGCGCCTGACGCACCAAGTGGTAACCCGGATCGGAGATCAACGGCGTGCCCGCGTCAGAAATCAGCGCAACGCTGTCTCCCGCCAACAGACGGGTCAGAAAGCGGCTGCCTTCATCCCGCTCGTTATGTTCATGGCAGGCGGCCAGCGGCGTGGAAATCCCGAAGTGCTGCATCAAGCGCTGCGAGTGACGCGTGTCCTCGGCGGCGATCAACGCCACCTCACGCAAGATCTTCAAGGCCCGGGCACTGATGTCGTCCAGGTTGCCGATGGGCGTCGCCACCACATAAAGCGAGCCAGCAGCGGAATTCAAAGGACCTGGAGCAGTCAAAGCGCACACCTCTTGATCGGTAAAACCGACATTGTAGCGCGTAGATGCCTTCGGAATGCGTGCCGCAGGCACCTCGCACCTGCGACAACACCGGCCATTCTAAAGCGCTGCAACATTTGCACGACCTAAAATAGACGGTTTATTGCCAGTAAGATCGCGCCCCGGCCAGTGCTTGGGTACAATTCCACGCTAATTTGATCGAGTATCAGGAACACTTACATGATCGCTTGCCTGCGGCTGTTCTCTGCCTTATGCCTTGCTGCCCTCCTGGCAGCTTGCGCCAGCTCGCCCTCCTCCAGCCTTGGCGAACTTCCACGGACCCCGGATGCCAGCATCGAGCAACTGCTCGAACAGGCCGCCAACAGCAAAACACCCGACAAGGCAGCCCTGCTGCGCTTGAGCGCTGCCGACCTGGCCTATCGCCAGGGCAACGCCGGCCAGGCCGCGCAAATCCTGCAACAAGTGCCAATGGAGCAACTCAAGCCCGGCCAGCAGGTTTTCGCCAGCACCCTGGCGGCCGAACTGGCCATGACTCGCAACCAGCCAAAGGCGGCCCTGACTGCCCTGAGCCACCCGAGCCTGCAACGCCTGAGCGAACTGCCGGAAGAGCAGCAGATCCGCACCGGCACCATCCATGCTCGCGCACTCGAGGCCGACGGCCAGGCTCTCGCCGCAGCACGGGAGCGTATCTTCATTGCACCATTGCTCAAGGACGACGCCGCGAGCAAGAACCATGAAGCCATCTGGGCATTGATTGCCAGCTTGCCGACCGATCAACTGCAAGCCGTCAGCAACGACGACCTCGGCGGCTGGATGAGCCTGGCATTGGCAGTGAAGACTGCCGGTACCCTGGAACAACAGCAGGCCGCCATCGACAACTGGCGCGCACAGAACCCCAAGCATCCGGCCGCCATTCAACTGCCGCTGCCACTGACCAAACTCAAGGAACTGGCCAGCCAGCCGCTGTCCAAGATCGCCCTGCTGTTGCCGCAGGACGGTCCGCTGGCTGCGGTCTCCAAGGCCCTGCGCGACGGTTTCATGGCCGCACACTATCAGGCCCAGCAAGCCGGACAGAAACCACCCAGCATCGAGTTCTACGACAGCTCGCGCCTGACTTCGCTGGATGACTTCTACCGCAAGGCCCAGGCTGATGGCGTGCAACTGGTCGTCGGCCCGCTGGAAAAACCGCTGGTCAAACAGCTCGCCGCACGCCCGCAACTGCCTATCACCACCCTGGCGCTGAACTACAGCGAAGGCGAGCAAGGCCCGGCGCAACTGTTCCAGTTCGGCCTGGCTGCCGAAGACGAAGCTCGCGAAGTCTCCCGTCGCGCTCGCGCCGATGGCCTGCACCGCGCCGCTGTCCTGGTGCCACGCGGCGAATGGGGCGATCGTGTGCTCAAGGCTTTCCGTCAGGACTGGGAAAGCAACGGCGGTAGCGTGGTCGGTATCGAACGCGTCGATCAGCCGGTGGCCCTGGCCCAGCAGATTGCCGACCTGTTCCAACTGCGCCAGAGCGAAGCTCGCGCCAAGAGCCTGCAGAACGCCGCCGGCACCCAGGTGGCCGCACAACCTTCGCGCCGCCAGGACATCGAGTTCATTTTCCTGGCGTCCACACCGCAACAGGCACAACAGATCAAGCCGACCCTGAACTTTCAGTACGCTGGCGATGTACCTGTCTATGCCACCTCCCACGTTTTCAGCGCCAACGGCGACCAGAACCAGTACAACGACATGAACGGCGTACGCTTCTGCGAAACGCCTTGGCTGCTGGACGCCAATGACCCGCTGCGCCGGCAGGTCGCCGCGCAGTGGCCACAAGCCGGTGGCAGCCTGGGCCGACTGTATGCGATGGGTGCCGACGCCTACCGACTGGCGCCACGCCTGGGGCAACTCAAGGCGCTGCCGGACAGCCGCATCGAAGGCCTGTCGGGCAGCCTGACCATGAGCCCGAGCCAGCGCGTTCAACGCCAGTTGCCATGGGCCGAGTTCGTCAGCGGCCAGATCACTCGCCTGCCCGACACCCAGCGTTAATGCCACAACGATCACGCCAGCAAAGCGGTCAGGATGCCGAAGCCCAAGCGCTCCGGCATCTTGAACAACAGGGGCTGCGCCTGCTGGCGCAGAACTGGTTGTGCAAACGCGGCGAGCTTGATCTGGTCATGCTTGACGGCGATACAGTAGTATTCGTCGAAGTCCGCTACAGACAACACACGCAATGGGGTGGCGCACTGGGCAGTATCGACGCACGCAAGCGTCAGAAACTGATACTCGCCGCACAGTTTTTCCTGCAGCGCGAGTCGCGCTGGTCCAACCACCCTTGCCGTTTCGATGTGGTCGCCATAGACAGCGCCCCAGGCACGACAACTCATTTGAACTGGCTACGGAATGCCTTTGAAAGCTGATCGACGCTCTCGGGCCGAGCCGGACATTTTCACTCAACATTTTTGCTCTTTGCTTTGCGGGCAGCACATTCATGTGCCAGAAAGCCGCGCTACTTAAGGTCACACAGATGGACATGCAATCCCGAATTCGCCAGCTTTTTCAGGCCAGTATCGACACCAAGCAACAGGCGATGGACGTACTTGCACCGCACATCGAGCAAGCCAGCCAGGTCATGGTCAACGCCCTGCTCAACGAAGGGAAAATGCTTTCCTGCGGCAACGGCGGCTCGGCCGGCGATGCCCAGCACTTTTCTTCCGAGCTGCTCAACCGTTTCGAGCGCGAGCGCCCGAGCCTGCCAGCCATTGCGCTGACCACCGACAGCTCGACGATCACCTCGATCGCCAACGACTACAGCTACAACGAAGTCTTTTCCAAGCAGATTCGCGCCCTGGGCCAGCCCGGCGACGTCCTGCTGGCGATTTCCACCAGCGGCAACTCAGCGAACATTATTCAAGCGATCCAGGCCGCACATGATCGCGAAATGATTGTCGTAGCATTGACCGGTCGCGATGGCGGCGGCATGGCATCCCTGCTATTGCCGGAAGATGTCGAGATTCGCGTACCGGCCAACGTCACTGCACGCATCCAGGAAGTCCACCTGCTGGCGATCCACTGCCTCTGCGACTTGATCGACAGCCAACTGTTCGGGAGTGAAGAATGACCCCTAATCGCCTTGGCCTACTGGCCCTGACCCTAGCCTTGAGCATCAGCGGTTGCAGCTCGGTGATTACCGCCACCCGCGAAAGCCCGATCGAAGATGACCGCGGCACCCGCACCTTCGGCAGCAAGATCGATGACTCATTGATCCAGACCAAAGTCGAAGTGAACGTCGCCAAAGCCAGCCCGGACCTGGACCACAATTCACACATCGTGGTGACCAGCTTCAACGGCATCGTCCTGCTGGCCGGCCAGACCCCGCGGGCCGACCTCAAGACTCTCGCCGAGCAGGCCGCCAGCGCCGTGCAGCGGGTGAAGAAGGTCCACAACGAACTGCAGGTTCTGCCGCCCTCTTCCCTGCTGGCCCGGCAGAACGATACCTGGCTGACCACCAAGATCAAGACCCAGATGTTGACCGATGCCAGCATTCCAGGCTCGCGCATCAAGGTCGTGACGGAAAACGGCATCGTCTATCTGATGGGCCTGCTGACCCAACAGGAAGCCACCCAGGCGACCAACCTGGTACAGGGCGTTTCCGGCGTGCAGAAAATCGTCAAGCTGTTCGAATACATCGACTGATGCAGGTGAAAGGTACGGGCACAAAAAAGGCGATCCGGATGGATCGCCTTTTTTATTACTTCACGACCTTCAGACTGGGTCGGCCGCTTGGACGCGGCGGCTCGTTATCCGGTGGCGGGATATCATCATCCGGCTCGATTTCATCGTCCTCGTCATCCACGGGCGACTCCAGATCGAACACCATACCCTGACCATTCTCCCGGGCGTAAATGCCCAGGATCGCCGGCACAGGGACGTACAAGCTATGCGGGACACCACCGAAGCGCCCCTCGAAAGTCACCACCTCGTTATCCATGTGCAGATGGCGCACGGCACTCGGCGAAATATTCAGGACGATCTGTCCGTCACTGGCGAAACCCTGAGGCACCTGCACCGCCGGGTATTCGGAATTGACCAGCATATGCGGAGTGCAATCGTTGTCCACAATCCACTCGTAGAGCGCGCGGACCAGATAAGGTCGACTGGAGTTCATAGCGGCTCCTTAAGCCTTAGCGCATGTCGCGTTCGACGCCAGACAGACTTGCCTGGAACGTCTCACGGGCGAACTGGCGCTCCATGTAATCAAGCAACGGCTTGGCTTGCCGTGGCAATTCAATACCCAGAATCGGTAATCTCCAGAGTATTGGTAATAGGCAGCAATCCACCAGACTTTGTTCCTCACTGAGGAAAAACGGCTTCTCCGCGAACAGCGGCGAAACCCCGGTCAGGCTCTCACGCAGCTCTTTACGCGCCTGAGCCCGAGCCGCTTCCTTGGTCCGGGAATCCAGGATCAGGTCCACCAGCCCACACCAGTCACGCTGGATCCGATGGATCAGCAGACGGCTATTGGCACGCGCCACAGGGTAAACCGGCAGTAGTGGCGGGTGCGGGTAACGCTCATCCAGATATTCCATCACCACGGTCGACTCCCACAACGCCAGGTCACGATCGACCAGGGTGGGCAGACTGCCGTAAGGGTTCACTTCGATCAGCTTCGGCGGCTGACGCCCCGCCTCCACACTGATGATCTCGGCGCTGACACCCTTCTCTGCGAGCACGATACGTACCCGGTGGGAATAGTGGTCGGCGGGGTCGGAGTAACAGGCCAACCGATTGGTCACGCCCATGGCGGTCCTCCTCGCTTGTTGAAATTATCGGAAGCAGAAAAACGAGCGCGCCCAGAGGGCGCCTCCCGTAACGCCTGGATGATCCAGACTCGTTACACCTTCAGAGACGCCCTTGGGCGCGCACGATTAACAGCAATGAATTACAGCTTTATCAATGAACGTCTTTCCAGTATTCGCGCTTGAGCAGATAGGCGAACACGAAGAAGAAGGCCAGATACAGTAACACATAGGTGCCGATACGTTGATGCTCCAGCTTGACCGGGTTGGCCGAGTAGGCCAGGAAGGTCACCAGGTTCTTGACCTTCTCGTTGAACTGCTCTTCGTTGAGCGCGCCGGTTTTTGGCAACACGGTCAGCTGGTCGCAGGCTTCATGGGTCAAAGCGGTGCCGGTCAGCGGATCGTATTGCTTCTTGCCGTCTTCGACGATCTGAACCTGCTTGCAACCCACAACCTGGCGGCCTTGCAGGCCGACCAGAACGTTAGGCATGCCCACGTTCGGGAAGACCTTGTTGTTCACGCCCCATGGGCGCGCAGGGTCTTCGTAGAAGGAACGCAGGTAGCCATAGAGCCAGTCGGTACCACGCACACGAGCCACCAGGGTCAGGTCGGGCGGAGCCGCACCGAACCAGGTCTTGGCATCAGCCGGCTGCATGCCGATGTTCATGTGATCGCCGATTTTTGCACCGGTGAACACCAGCTTGCTCATCATCAGATCGTGAGGAATCCCCAGATCGTCGGCAACGCGCTCATAGCGCTGGAACTTGGCGCTGTGGCAGCCCATGCAGTAGTTGGCGAATGTCCGCGCGCCATCCTGCATGGCGGCCTTGTCGGAGACGTCGATGTCGACTTTTTCCAGCTCGGGACCACCTTGTGCGGCCGCGAAGGACAGTACAGGCATAGCAGCAAGAATCAGTACAGCAAATAGCTTTTTCATCAGCCAGTCACCCTTTCCGGAACCGGTTTGGTCTTCTCGAGCCTGGTGTAGAACGGCATCAGAATGAAGTAGGCGAAGTACAGGAAGGTACATACCTGCGACAGCAGCGTACGACCTGGAGTCGGTGCCAGGACGCCCAGGATCCCCAGGATCACGAACGAGATGCAGAACACCACCAGCCAGATCTTGCTCAGCCAACCCTTGTAGCGCATGGATTTGACCGGGCTGCGGTCAAGCCATGGCAGCACGAACAACACAGCGATCGCCGCACCCATCGCAATCACACCCAAGAGCTTGTCCGGAACCGCACGCAGAATCGCGTAGAACGGGGTGAAGTACCAAACCGGGGCGATATGCTCAGGCGTCTTGAACGGGTTGGCCTGCTCGAAGTTCGGCTTCTCGAGGAAATAACCACCCATTTCCGGGAAGAAGAACACGATCGAACAGAAGATGAACAGGAACACCACCACACCGACGATGTCTTTCACGGTGTAGTACGGATGGAACGCGATGCCATCCAGCGGTACGCCGTTTTCGTCTTTGTGCTTCTTGATGTCCACGCCATCCGGGTTGTTCGAACCCACTTCGTGCAGCGCCAGGATGTGCAGCACCACCAGACCAAGAATCACGATCGGCAGGGCCACAACGTGCAAGGCGAAGAAGCGGTTCAGGGTGATGCCGGAAATCAGGTAGTCACCACGAATCCACTGGGTCAGGTCGTTACCGATGACCGGGATCGCACCAAACAGCGAGATAATCACCTGGGCGCCCCAGTAGGACATTTGCCCCCAAGGCAGCAGGTAGCCCATGAAGGCCTCGGCCATCAGCGCCAGGTAGATCAGCATGCCGAACAGCCACACCAACTCACGCGGCTTCTGGTAGGAACCGTAGAGCAGGCCACGGAACATGTGCAGATAGACCACGATGAAGAACGCCGAAGCGCCGGTGGAGTGCAGCAGACGCAGGATCGAGCCGTACTCGACGTCGCGCATGATGTATTCGACGGAAGCGAAAGCTTCTTCTGCCGACGGGGTGTAGCTCATGGTCAGCCAGACACCGGTGACGATCTGGTTAACCAGAACCAGCAGAGCCAGGGAACCAAAGAAATAGAAGAAGTTGAAGTTCTTCGGGGCGTAATACTTGCTGAGATGGTCTTCCCACATTTTGGTCGCGGGGAAGCGCGCATCAACCCAATCCATGAACTTGCTCATCACGCTTTCTCCGTATCGACGCCGATGACAATAAGGTCGTCCGACTCATAGGAATGCGGGGGTACTGGCAGGTTCAAAGGCGCGGGTTGCGACTTGTAGACGCGGCCAGCCAGATCGTAGTGGGAACCGTGGCAAGGGCAGAAATAGCCACCTACCCAATCCTTGCCCAGATCTGCAGGCGCCACTTCAGGGCGGAATGTCGGCGAGCAACCCAAGTGGGTGCAGATACCGATCAGCAGCAGAATCTCTGGCTTGATCGAACGCACTTCCGGGTCGACGTAGGTTGGTTGAACAGAGTTCTTGGAGTCGGGGTCGGAAAGTTGACCCTCGATCTTTTTGAGATTCCCCAGGATTTCCTGTGTACGGCGGACGATGAATACCGGCTGACCACGCCACTCAGCAATCATCTGCTGACCTGGGTCGATCTTGCTGATATTCACTTTCACCGGTGCCCCTGCGGCTTTCGCCTTGGCACTGGGAAACCATGACCCCACGAACGGGACCGCAGCCCCCACCGCTCCTGCAGCACCCACCACGGATGTGGCTGCTACAAGGAAGCGACGCCGGCCTGCATTCACGCCGTCATTGCTCATTCAGTCCTCTCCCATCAGCTTTGTGGCCTGTTAAATCAGGCATCTACTAAGTAAAAATCTGAACTTATAAAAATTTTGCCGAATGGTAATGAAAAGCCCCTACTCTGACAAGGTAATTACCAACTTGGCCCTGCCCCAAGCCCTGTAGTATAGGGGCTCTGCAGATGTGGCAAGTTGTCACACTGTAAAATAGTCACCCATAAAAAAACGCCCAGCTCCGCGAGGAGACTGGGCGTTCTTTTGAACGCGAAAGCGAATTAACGCTTCGAGTACTGCGGACGCTTACGCGCTTTACGCAGACCAACTTTCTTACGTTCAACTTCACGTGCGTCACGGGTTACGAAACCGGCCTTACGCAGAGCGCTGCGCAGAGTTTCGTCGTAATCCATCAGAGCGCGAGTGATGCCGTGGCGGATTGCGCCAGCTTGGCCACTCACACCACCGCCGATAACGGTGACGTAGATGTCGAACTTCTCGACGGTCTCGGTCAGTTCCAGCGGCTGACGAACTACCATGCGGGCAGTTTCGCGGCCGAAGAAGTTATCCAGGGAGCGGTTGTTGATGGAGATGTTACCAGTGCCCGGACGCAGGAAAACGCGTGCGGTTGCAGTCTTGCGACGGCCAGTGCCGTAATTTTGAGTCGCCGACATAATGAACTATTCCGTTAAATCTTCAGTTCTTGGGGCTGCTGAGCAGTATGAGGGTGTGCAGCGCCCGCATAGACTTTCAGCTTACGGTACATGTCGCGACCCAGCGGGTTCTTAGGCAGCATGCCTTTTACCGCGGTCTCGATCACGCGCTCAGGGGCCTTGGCGATCAGCTTTTCAAAGTTGATCGACTTGATGCCGCCCGGGAAACCGGAGTGGGAGTAGTACATTTTGTCAGTGGTTTTAGCGCCAGTAACACGTACTTGCTCAGCGTTGATCACGACGATGTAGTCACCGGTGTCGACGTGAGGGGTGTACTCAGGCTTGTGCTTGCCACGCAGACGGCTCGCGATTTCGGTGGCCAGACGACCCAGGGTCTGACCAGCAGCGTCGACGACAAACCAGTCGCGCTTAACTGTTTCCGGTTTAGCAGTAAAAGTTTTCATTCTTTATAGCCTCAGGGGCCGCCCTGTAAATTAGACGGCGGATCTTACTGAATAGTGCGTACTTTGACAAGTCAAAGGCAGCCGGATACAGACGCTATCGGGGGCTCGGGTCAGCGCGTCCGTTATACGGCAAGATTCTTCGGCAGGCGGCGCATCACTTCCACTGCAGAAAGAGCTGCGGAATTATGCAGATTGCGAAAAAAAATTCAACCTGCTTTTATGATTGTTTTGCCGAAGGAGCACCCGATGGACTATCGCCAGCTAGGCCGGACCGACCTGAACGTGAGTGCAATCTGCCTGGGAACCATGACCTGGGGCGAGCAAAACAGCGAGTCCGAGGCCTTCGCCCAGATCGAACGGGCCAAGGCTGCGGGGATCAATTTCATCGACACCGCCGAGATGTACCCGGTGCCGCCAAAGGCCGAAACCTATGCCACCACCGAGCGCTACATCGGTAACTGGTTCAAGGCTCGCGGCGATCGCGCCGACTGGATCCTCGCCAGCAAGATCGCCGGCCCCGGCAATACCATCGACTACATCCGCGACAAGCAGCTCAAACACAACCGCAAGCATATAGTCCAAGCCGTGGACGCCAGCCTCGAGCGCCTGCAGACCGACTGGATCGACCTCTACCAGCTACATTGGCCGGAGCGCAGCACCAACTTCTTCGGCCAACTGGACTACAAGCACAAGGAAGAAGACTTCACCCCGCTGGAGGAAACCCTCGAAGCCCTGGACGAACAGGTCAAGGCCGGCAAGATCCGTCACATCGGCCTGTCCAACGAAACGCCCTGGGGCACCATGAAGTTCCTGGCCCTGGCCGAGAGCCGCGGCTGGCCACGGGCGGTATCGATCCAGAACCCGTACAACCTGCTCAACCGCAGCTTTGAAGTGGGCCTGGCGGAAATTGCCATTCGCGAACAATGTGGATTGCTGGCCTATTCGCCCCTGGCGTTCGGCTTCCTCTCCGGCAAATACGAAGGCGGCGCGCGCCCGGCCAAAGGCCGCCTGAGCCTGTACAGCCGCTTCAGCCGCTACTTCAACCCGCAATCGGAAGCGGCCTGCAGCCGTTATGTCGCCCTGGCCCGCGAACACGGCCTGGACCCGGCGCAAATGGCTCTGGCATTCGTCACCCAGCAACCGTTCGTCACCAGCAACATCATCGGCGCGACCACCCTTGAGCAACTGGACAGCAACATCGCCAGTCTTGAGTTGAAGCTGTCGAATGAGGTGCTGGCCGGCATCGAGGCGATCCACAAGGACCACCCGAACCCGGCGCCGTAACCTGCCCTCCCGCCTAGAAGCGAGCTGGCCCGCCAAGCTCGCCTCTACGCAGGAGACAACGCGCTACAGGGAACGCGCGATGATCTCCTTCATGATCTCATTGGTCCCGGCATAGATCCGCTGCACTCGCGCATCCGCCCAGGCCCGGGCCACCGGGTATTCCCACATGAAGCCGTAGCCGCCATGCAACTGCACGCACTCGTCGAGCACCTTGCACTGCAGGTCCGTGCCCCAGTACTTAGCCATGGCGGCGGTCGGTACGTCGAGCTTGCCTTGCAGGTGCAATTCCAGGCAGCGGTCGACGAACACCCGACCGATCTGAATCTCGGTGGCCATTTCCGCCAGCTTGAAGCGGGTGTTCTGGAAATCGGCGATCGATTTGCCGAAGGCCTTGCGCTCGCGGGTGTATTCCAGGGTCCACTGCAATGCCGCCTCGGCTGACGCCAGGCCACCCACAGCCACCGTCAGGCGCTCCTGGGGCAGCTCCTGCATCAGATAGGCAAAGCCCGCGCCGGCCTGCCCCAGCAGGTTTTCCTTGGGTACGCGAACATCCTGGAAGAACAGCTCCGACGTGTCCTGGGCCTTCATGCCGACCTTTTCCAGGCGCTTGCCCTTGGAGAAACCGGGCGTATCCGCCTCCACCAGGAACAGGCTGGTGCCCTTGGCGCCGGCCTTGGGATCGGTCTTGGCCACGACAATCACCAGATCGGCCAGATAGCCGTTGGTAATAAAAGTCTTCGAGCCGTTGATCACATAGTCGTCACCGTCCAGCACCGCGGTGGTCTTGACCCCTTGCAGGTCGGAACCGGCGCCCGGCTCGGTCATGGCAATGGCCGTGACCATCTCGCCGGATACCAGTTTCGGCAGGTACTTGTGCTTCAGCGCCTCGCTGCCGTAATGCAGGATGTAGGGCGCAACGATATCGGAATGCAGGGAGAAGCCGATGCCGGTCAGGCCGAGACGCCCCACTTCCTCGATCACCACCGCGCTATAGAGGAAGTCAGCCTCCAGCCCACCGTACTCCTCGGGGAGATGGGAACAGAGCATGCCCGCCTCACCGGCCTTGTTCCACAAGGCGCGGTCGATGTAGCCCTGTTTTTCCCATTGCCCATGGAACGGCACGGCCTCCTTTTCCAGGAAGGTACGCACGCTGTCACGAAAGAGTTCGTGCTCGGAACTGAACAAGGTTCTGGGGATCATGGGGCCGCCTGTCGTTATTGTTAGCCGGGATTGGCCCACAGAGCCTAAGCCCACGCGTACGACACAGGACACTGGACACATCCGACAAAAAATAAGACGATCCAGCCGTCTGGTGACCACTTTCCCCTATAAGAACAATTGAATTATGTCTAACCAAACCTCCACGCCCTTGCGGCGCGTCAGCATCCTGGCCATCGACCGGGTTTTCGCCTCCACCCTCATGCAAGCCAAGGATTTCTTCCATCTGGCCAGCCTGCGCTATGGCAAGCAGCTGGGCCAGGGCCTGACCCCGGCATTCGAAACCCGCCTGGTCAGCCCCGATGGCAAACCGGTGTGCAGTTTCAGCAACGTGATGCTCCCGGTGGACGGCGCCCTGGAAGATACCGACGTGATCATCCTCCCGGCGTTCTGGGACGATTTCGAAACCCTCTGCCAACGTTATCCCCAGATCCTGCCCTGGCTGCGCCAGCAACATGCCCGCGGCGCCGTGCTCTGCGGCGAGGCCACCGGGGTATTCTGGCTGGCCGAGGCCGGGCTGCTCGACGGCAAGGAAGCCACCACTTACTGGCGCTTCTTCAATGCTTTCAGCGAGCGTTTCCCCAAGGTCCAGCTCAATCAGGACAAGCACCTGACCGACGCCGACAACCTGTATTGCGCCGGCGGCACCACCTCGGCCTGTGACCTGTACATCTACCTGATCGAGCGTTTCTGTGGCGCCAACGTCGCCCAGGCCGTGGCCCGCGACATTCTCTACGAAGTGCAGCGCAGCTATTCCCCGGGGCGTATCGGCTTCGGCGGCCAGAAGCTGCACCAGGACGTGATCATCCTGCAGATCCAGCACTGGCTCGAAGAGCACTTCGCCGACAAGTTCCGCTTCGAGGACGTGGCCCGGGAACATGGCATGAGCATTCGCAATTTCATGCGGCGCTTCCAGACCGCCACCGGCGACAAGCCCCTGCATTACCTGCAACGCCTGCGTATCGAAACCGCCAAGGGCCTGCTCTCGGGCACGCGCAAGAGCATCAAGACCATCAGCTATGAAGTCGGCTATGACGATGCGAGCTTCTTCGCCCGCCTGTTCCGCCAGCACACCGAGCTGTCACCGAACCAGTACCGGCAGCAGTTTCACCAACAAGCCGCGTAAATGAAAAAGGGCCTGCAATGCAGGCCCTTCTTTTATCCGGACAACCGTTAAGGCTTGTGCGCCCGCGAGAGGAACTCGTGGGACTGCATTTCCAGCAGACGGCTGAGGGTGCGCTGGAACTCGAAGGTCAGGCGACCGCCGGTGTACAGGTCCTTGAGCTCGACTTCGGCGGAAATGATCAGCTTGACGTTACGGTCATAGAACTCGTCGACCATGTTGATGAAGCGACGGGCGATGTCGTCGGTGGCGACGCTCATCTGCTCGACACCGCTGACCAACACGGCGTGGAAGATCTTGCCCAGTTCGATGTAGTCGTTCTGGCTGCGCGGACCGTCGCACAGTTCGCGGAAGTCGAACCAGGCCACATCATCACAGGTACGCAGGGCGCGGATTTCGCGGTTCTCGACGATCAGCACATCGTTTTCCACCGCCTGGGTGCATTCCGGCGTCAGCGCGCGGAAGCTCTTGCGCAGGCTTTCGTGGGCCGCTTCATCCAGCGGGAAGTGGAACAGTTCGGCCTGCTCCAGATGACGCAGACGGTAGTCGACACCGCTGTCGACGTTGACGATTTCGGTGTGCTGCTTGATCAGGGCAATGGCCGGCAGGAAGCGCGCCCGTTGCAGGCCATCCTTGTACAGACCGTCCGGCACGATGTTCGAGGTGGCCACCAGGGTCACGCCGTTCTTGAACAACTCTTCCATCAGCGTGCCGAGTATCATGGCGTCGGTAATGTCGGAGACGAAAAATTCGTCGAAGCAGATCACCCGGGCCTCATCGGCGAAACGCTTGGCGATGATGGTCAGCGGGTTCTTCTCGCCGCCCAGGGTCTTCATCTCTTCGTGCACACGCTTCATGAAGCGGTGGAAGTGAGTACGGACCTTCTGCTTGAACGGCAGGGCTTCAAAGAAGGTATCGACCAGATACGTCTTGCCACGCCCTACCCCGCCCCAGAAGTACAGGCCCTTGACCGGCACCTGGTCTTTCTTGCCAAACAGCTTGCCCAGCAGGCCCGGCTTGTTGTTCGACGCGGCGATCAGATCGTCGTACAGGCGCTGCAAATGACGCACGGCGGTTTCCTGCGCAGCGTCGTGGAAGAACTCCGGGCGTTTCAGATCAGCTTGGTATCGTTCTAGGGGCGTCATAATTCGTTAGCAAGGCAACAAAAACGGGCCGTCACTGTAGCGACGGCCCTTGAGAATGGCAATCAGCCCTTGGTCGGGAGATTGCGGTTAGTCCTGCACAGGCGTCAGGGCGACACGCAGTGCATCGATCGCCGCATCGCGGGCCGCCGCGTCGGCAAAGGCCGGGCTGTCGGCCACGCACTCACCTTCCAGCCAGACGCTGAAACTCAGCGCTTCGCTGCGCAGATCCAGAGCCTGGCCGGCTTGCAGTTGCTTGGTCACGGCACCCGCAGTCTTGCCGTCGGCGAAGTTGCGCGACAGCAACAGCTGCTCGCCATCGGCGGCCAGCAGGCGGAAACGGAAGCTGCCGTCGTCTTCACGGAAGCTGACGAAGCGCGCGGCCTTGGCCGCTTTCTTCTTGGTGGTCGCCGCCACTTGCACCTGGTTGACGAACGAACGCAGGCCCACGGCCTCACGCAGTTCGTTGAGGAACGGGGTGGCCACGGCGCGGGCTTTCTTGGCGCCGGCCTGGAGGATATCTTCCAGGTCCGAAGGGCGTTCGATCAACTGGTGATAACGCTCGCGCGCTTCGCCCAGCTGGTTGTCCAGCAGCTGGAACAGACGATTCTTCGCCTCGCCCCAACCCAGGCCCTGCAGCAGTTCGTTGCGGAATTCGTCAGCCTGGGCCTGTGTCGCAAATGCCTGGAACAGAGTGAACAGGTGCGCGTTATCCGGGTCCTTGGCTTCGCCAGGAGCGCGGGAGTCGGTGACGATGCGCGAGATCGCGTCCTTCATGTCCTTGGCGCTGCTGAACAACGGGATGGTGTTGTCGTAGCTCTTGGACATCTTGCGGCCATCGAGGCCCGGCAAGGTGGCGACGCTTTCCTCGATCAGCGCCTCGGGCATGGTGAAGAACTCCTTGCCCTGGCCGAACAGGTGGTTGAAGCGCTGGCCGATGTCACGGGCCATTTCCACGTGCTGGATCTGGTCGCGACCGACCGGCACCTTGTGCGCGTTGAACATCAGGATGTCCGCGGCCATCAGCACCGGGTAGCTGTACAGGCCCATGGTGATGCCGGCATCCGGGTCTTCACCGGTTTCGACGTTTTTATCCACCGAAGCCTTGTAGGCGTGGGCGCGGTTGAGCAGGCCCTTGGCCGCCACGCAGGTCAGCAACCAGGTCAGCTCCGGGATTTCCGGGATGTCCGACTGGCGATAGAAAGTCACGCGCTCCACATCCAGGCCACCGGCCAGCCAGGTCGCGGCGATTTCCAGGCGCGAGCGCTGGATACGCAGCGGGTCGTCGCACTTGATCAGGGCGTGATAGTCGGCCAGGAAGTAGAACGAATCGGCATTGCTGTCGCGGCTGGCGAGGATCGCCGGGCGGATGGCGCCGGCGTAGTTGCCCAGGTGCGGCGTGCCGGTGGTGGTGATGCCGGTGAGGATGCGCGTACGAGTAGTCATGGGTAATCGCTTATCAGACTGCAATCAATTCGAGAGTCGTGGCAGCACCAGATCCTTGAGATCGGTGAGCTTGCCATGAAAAAAGTGTCCGCATTCTGCCACTTTCAGCAGCTCATGGGGGCGCTCAAGCGCGTCGGACCAGTCGTAGACCAGTTGCGGGTCGACCACTTCGTCGGTTTCCGGCTGGATCAGGGTCAGCGGGCAATTCTGCGGCAGCAGGTCGCTGTCGCGCAGACGCATCACCGCAGCGGCGACCATGAACAGGTGCTTGAGCTGTTCGCCGCGGGCTTCCAGGCGCCCGCCGAGGCTGGCGGCGACGAAGCCGCCGAAGGAGAAACCGAGCAGGGTCATCGGCAGATCCGGGTGCCTGGCCCGCAGCCATTCGGCAGCCGCCTGCGCGTCGTCGACTTCACCGCTGCCCATGTCGTGGCTGCCTTCGCTGGCGCCGACGCCACGGTAGTTGAAACGCAAGGTGATCAGGCCAGCATCGCGCGCCGTACGTTGCAGGGTCGAGACCACCTTGTTGAGCATGGTGCCGCCCTGCACCGGGTTCGGATGGCAGATCAACGCCACGCCACGGGCGTCGGCGACATCCAGATACAGGGCTTCCAGTTGGCCGACCGGGCCGGCAATCACTACGGGGGTTTCACGCATAAGCAAGGAAGGAACTCCGTGACCTCGAATCGGGTCGACTCGTCTAGCAAATTGTCTGTGCCAATCTATTGCGAGTGAATCGCGGTATACAGCGCAGGTTCGAGCCGTTAACGTAAAGCAAAGCCGTTTATAGAGGAAGGACTCGTGGAACACTCGCTCTTAGTTTGGTTGTTGCCGACTCTTGCCCTGATCGCGGGTGTCGCCATTGGATTTCTGGTCGCTCGCCTGCTGCCGAATGCCGCGCCTAACCGCACGCAACGTCAGCTGGATGATATTCAGGAACGTTTTGACAGCTATCAGAACGAAGTGGTCACCCACTTCAACAGCACCGCCACCCTGGTGAAAAAACTCACTCAAAGCTATCAGGAAGTGCAGGACCATCTCGCCGAGGGCGCCAACCGCCTGGCCCTGGACGAGCTGACCCGCCAACGCCTGCTGGCCGCGCTGCACTCCGACTCGGTGCAGGCTCCACGGGAACGCCTGACGCCGCCGCGCGACCAGGAACCGCCACGGGACTACGCGCCAAAGACGCCTAACGCGCCTGGCATGCTCGACGAGCATTATGGTCTGAAGAAGTAATCAGGCTTCGCGTCCAATAAAAAGCCCCCGGACAATTCGGTTGTCCGGGGGCTTTTTTGTATCTGGTGATTGGATAGCGGCTGATCGGACCTCTTCGCGGGCAAGCCCGCGAAGAGGCCGGCAAAGGCCGCACACAAAAATGCCCGATCACAGGATCGGGCATTTCTTCATTCAAGCGATCAGTTACGGATACTGCTGAACCGTACCCGGCTGTTGCTGCTGACCACCATACTGCTGGCCAGGAATCGCCTTGAGGTTCACTTCCACCCGACGGTTCTGCGCACGGCCATTGACGTCACTGTTGCTGGCGATCGGGTTATCCGGGCCAGCGCCACGGGCCGACAGGTTGGCACCGCTGACACCTTGCGAGGTCAGGTAGGTCGCCACGCTCTGGGCGCGACGCTGGGACAGGTCCATGTTGTGCTGGCGGCTGCCGGTGCTGTCGGTGTAGCCGACGATTTCGATCTGGTTCTGGTTGAACTCCTTGAGGGAGTTGGCCAGGTTGTTCAGCGGCTGATAGAAGCTTGGAGCGATGTTCGCCGAATCGGTGGCGAACGTGATGTTGCCCGGCATGATCAGCTTGATCTGATCGCCCTGGCGCTGCACTTCGACCCCGGTATTGGCCATGCTGGCACGCAGTTTCTTTTCCTGCTGGTCGGCGTAGTAGCCGTAGCCGGCGGCGGAAGCACCGACTACCGCGGCGCCAATCAGCGCGCCCTTGCCACGGTTGTTGTGGTCGATGGCGGCACCGGCCAGCGCACCGGCCAAGGCACCCAAGCCACCGTATTTTGCAGTTTTGCTCATGCCCGTGGAGCCGTCGGCCTGCCCCTGATTGTCATAGGGGTTAGGCGAAGCACAGCCGGACAACAAGGCCACAGCAGTAGCAACAACGATCAAACGACGCGAGGTGAACATGGAGAAGCTCCTACTTTTTTCATTCTGTGATGCAGCGGACGTTGGCAACAGACCTTTGCAGGCGTTTGAACACGGCCAATGACAAAAATTCCGTGAAACTTTTGACAGCAAATGTCAGGCCCTGACAAAGGGATTCTCACGCATTTCATCGCCCAGGCGGGTGTCCGGACCATGCCCGGCCACCACGATCGCGTCTTCATCGAGGGTGTACAGACGCTGCTTGATCGAACGCACGATGGTGGCCTGGTCGCCACCCCACAGGTCCGTGCGCCCTACCCCGCGCTTGAACAAGGTGTCGCCGGCAATCAGTAGCTTAGCCTCTGCGAACCAGAAGCTCATGGAACCTGGGGTATGTCCCGGCGTATGCAGGGCCACGCCGCAGCCGCAGGCCAGCTCTTCGTCGTCCGCCAGCCAGCGATCCGGCGCCGGTACCGGCGTGTAAGGCACGCCGAACATGCCGCACTGCATCTCCAGGTTGTCCCAGAGGAACTGATCCTCCTTGTGCAGGTGCAGGGTCGCGCCGGTTTTCTCCTTCATCTGCCCGGAGGCCAGGAAGTGATCCAGGTGGGCATGGGTATGAATGATGCTCACCACCTTCAGCCCCAGCGCGTCGAGCCGCGCCATGATCAGGTCGGGGTTGCCGCCCGGGTCGACGACGATGGCCTTTTTGGTAACAGGATCACCGATGATCGTGCAGTTGCACTGCAAGGGGCCGACAGGGAAGGTTTCGCGAATGAGTGCAGGTTTTGCGATGTCCATGGGGGTCCTAAAGGGCTGAGGCCAGGCTGATGACGCCAAGGGTGACCGCAATGACCCCTGACTTTCAACTCCACAGCCCTTTACCGATATCCCCTAGGCCAGGGAACCCCACACTTGCACCAGGCCGAACAGATGCACCAGGCCATAGACCAGGCAGATCGTCGAGCTGACAAAGATGAAGCGCCGGCTGCGCCCGGTGCCCGCCAGGGCGACCGGCCCCAACAGGCCACGCAACAGGTAGACCAGGGTGATCGCGATCAGCGCCGGGCGCAGCAAGGGCAAGGGGGCAATCACCCCGGCCGCGGACAGCGCGTAGGCCGCCCACGCGGCAAGCACCAGAGCAATCCCGGCCGTGACCACCGCGGGAAACCAGCGCCCGGCCTGGGCCGCCCGCACAAAGCGCTCGCCTGCGCCAAACAGGCGATACCAGGAAGGCCCGACCATGATCACCCCGACATGCATCAGCGCCGCCAACAGGCTGAGCCCGGCGCCGATCACCAGCGCCATGTTGTATCCATTCGTCATTCCATCGCTCCTTGATGCCAGTCCATTCTCGGTGAATCCAATGATTCACGCGCTGCAGCATAGACGTCATGGCGCACCGACGGGGTGCGCCATGACGTCGCCGTCAACGGACCGCCGCTTCGGCGCGGGTGCCGATGTCCATGACCTGGTAACGCACGTGACGACCACTGACCGCCGCGGCCGCTTCCACGCCACCGGTCATGGCGCCAAAGATGCCGTGCCCGGTACGGGTGGAAGCGCCGCACAGGTACAGGTTGCGGATCTCCGTCTTGGCTCCCGGCCGGTTGTGCAGGAAGTACTCCGGGGTAAAGGCCAGGCCGTAGGAGGTCCCGCCTTCGGAGCCGATAAAGCGCGTGACCGAAAAAGGCGTCGAGACTTCCTGATAGACGATGTGCTTCGACATGTCCGGAATCACCCGTTCGGCCAAGGCAATCAGCTGGCGGGCGTACCACTCTTTTTTCGCCAGGTAGGCCGGGTTGGTCCGATAGCTGCCATCCGTCAGCTCGGCCTGGGTCACGCCCCAGCTTTGCGGGGTGGAAGGCACTGCCGACATCAATTGCAGGTTATAGATGCCCGGTGGCGCGATGGCCGGGTTATCCGGGTCTTTCATGGTGGCGTTGCCGATGAACAGATGGGGCTCCTCGGGAAACGCCCCGGCGAACACCTCGCGGTAGGCCTTCTCGTAATCGCAGCCTGGATAGATGCGATAGTTGGTGTTCTTCAGGCCCATGGCCTTGAGGTCCATGTCGATGCCGAGATAGACCACGCCCATGGCCGGTGACATCTCGAACTGCTCGGCACGGCGCACGGTCTTGGGCTTGAGGTGTTCACGGCCGATCAGGCCGAGCAGGGCCTGCTTGATATCGGCGTTGCAGATCACCGCACCGGCCTTGACCACCCGTTTGCCCAGGTGCTTGTTGCTGAACTCGACGCCCACGGCACGCCCGTTCTCGATCAGGATACGTTCGACCTTGGAGCGCAGGAGGATCTTGCCGCCCTTGCGCTCGACCACCTCGCCCAGCTTGTCGGAGAACATCTGACCGCCGCCCGAGGGGTAGTAGGAACCCTGCAGGAAGTGATTGACCACCGCCGCGTGGCCGGCCATGGTCGCGCGGCTCGGCGGCTGGTGATAGACCCCCAGCTGCCCGGTCAGGATGGCCCGCAGGCGCTGGTCCTGGGTACAGGTGTCGAGAAATTGCGCCACCGTCGATTTGGCGTGACGCATCAGCATCCACGAGCGCGGCAGTACCCACAGCGCCGTCAGCGGGCGCGAGTGGATGCCCATGAAATCCCAGACCTGCTGCAGCATCTTGAAATAGCGGTTGATCCCCGCCCGCTCCTTAGGGAACGCCTCCAGCAGCTTTTCGCGAAAGCGTTCATAACCGCGGGGAACCGCGAACTGGAAGTCGGGGAAACACAGGGTCTCGAAACCTTCCGGATCCTGCTCGATAAAGCGGATTTCACCGTCATCGATGCCGGCCCCGCGCAGGATCCGCGGAATCAGGCCGTCCTTGCCGCAGTCGCCGATGTAGTGCAGGCCGACATCGAACTCGTAGTCCTTGCCCTTGCGGTGGAACACCGTGGCACAGCCGCCCATTTCATAGTGCATGTCGAGCACCAGCACCTGCTTGCCGCGGTTGGCCAGGGTTGCGGCAGCCGTCAGGCCACCGATGCCGGCGCCGACCACTATCACGTCGAAGGTGTCGCTCTCGAGGGTCTTGAATCGATCAAAGCTTTGCATGGGTTACGGTTCCAGTCGCGCATCAGGCGTGGGCTAGGTGGTGGTCGCGGGTCGGATCGACCGCCTCGGCCTCATGTATCAGGTGGGGCAGCTTGTTCGGCTTGCGGCTCCAGTGCTCATGCTCCGCCAGGGGCGGAATCCGCTGCAGGATCACCGGCCAGTGCTCGGCCAGCTCGGCGTTGAGCTTGAGGAAATGCCGGTTGCTGTCATCGAGCTGGTTCTCCGGCTGGATGGCTTCCTCCGGGCATTCGGGCAGGCACAGGCCGCAGTCGACGCACTCCTGGGGATTGATGACGATGAAGTTCGGCCCCAGGTGGAAGGCATCCGCGGGGCAGATATCGACGCAGTTGGTGTGGCGGCACTGGATGCAGTTGTCGGTCACTACGTAGGTCATGGTGAGTCTCGTAAACGTCTGGTTGGACTGGGAAGTCGCCGCTCAGAAATAGCGGTCGACCAACAAGCGCGCCGACAACATCGTTCCGATGAAGCCTGCGCCCGGGAATGTCCAGGCCCCGACCTGGTACAGCCCCTTGACCGGGTATTTCTGCGGGAAACGGTTGAACAGGCCGGACTGTCGGGTGTTCTGCTCAAAGCCGTAGATCGCGCCCGCCGGGTTATGGGTGAACTTGCTCATGGTGCGCGGCGAACCTGCCTCGCAGACCTCGATGTGCCGACGCAGGCCGGGGATGACCCGTTCGGCGTTGGCGATCAGCAGCTCGGTGAGTTCGATCTTCTTGCGCCGGTAGGCGAGCTTGTCCAGGGAGTGCCATTCGCCGGCGCCCGTCAGGGTGAACAGGCCCAGGCTGGACTTTCCGGCCGGGACCATCGAGGGATCGACGTTGGAGAAGTAGTTGATCGACCAGCTGGTGTTGTCGCCATGCAGCTCTCCGGCCTGGATATGCTCGAACTGTTGGCGCTGGGTTTTCGGCGGGGCGAAGAAGTGGATGTACTCCTCGGCGCCCACGCCCAGCTCGCTCAGCGGGCAATCGAGCCCCAGGTAGACCTGGAACCCCGACACCGACAGCTTGAGCCGGCGCAGGCGCGAGCGGTACTTGGCACCGAAGTGCTGCTCGCCCGCCAATCCCAGCACCGCATGGGGCGAGATATTGGCCACGACGTTGCGCGCCTTGACCTTGCCCGACTTGCGCGTCACCACGCCACTGACCCGGCCGCGCTCGACCACGATCTGATTGACCGCCGACTCCAGCTCGACCCGGCCGCCATGCTGCTCGATGACCTCGACCAAGGCGTTGGACAAGGCCTGTGAGCCGCCCTTGATCGAATAACCGCCGTTCTCCAGATAATCGATGAAGGGATAGGAAAAGTAGCCGAACGCCAGGTCCTTGGCCGGCAGGCCGTAGTAGCTCCATTGCGCCGACAGCACTTCCTTGAGGCGCTCATTGGAGGTGAAGCGCGAGAAGTAGTGATCCACCGTTTCATGCCCATACTTGAGCACCCGGGGATAGATCATCGGCGTGGCCACCAGCCTCATCCAGAACGGCTTGCGCGAATACAGGAAGCCGCACAGGTCCTTGTAGTTGCGCTGCGACTCGGCGAACAGCCGGTTGATGTTATCGACCTCCTCGGGAAAGAAGCGGAACAACTCGCGCTTGTAACCTTCCAGGTCGCGGTGCCCGACCGTGAGGTCGATGTCCTGCGAGCGATAGCGATACAAGGTCGGGTGATGGAGAAACTCGACCTTGTCCGCCACGCCACAGGCCTGGATCACATTGAACGACTCGGCGCCCCGCACCACGCCGTCGAACGAATGCAGCGAAACATCGAAGTTGAAATCCTTGCGGCGGAAATTGCTCGCGTAACCACCGGCTACGTTGTGCTTTTCCACCACCAGGACTTTCTGGCCTCGCTGCGCCATAAGGCTGGCACCCGCCAACGCGCCAAGGCCCGCGCCGACGAAAACGGTATCGTATTCTTGACTCATGATTACTCCTGGCTCTGCGGCCAGATCAGAACTGCTAATCAGGCCGTCAGACCGCCATCGATCACGAATGTCTGGCCAGTGATGTAGTCGGCCTGGGGCGACAGCAGGAAGCTGGCCAGGGCCGCCACTTCGCGGACTTCACCGAAGCGCTTGAGGGGGATGGTGTCGGTGATCGACTTGCGTATCGGGTCGGCGATCTGCCCGACCATCTCCGTGGCAATGAAGCCTGGGGCGATGGCGTTGACGGTGATCTTGAAGCGCGCCATTTCCAGGGCCATGGTCTTGGTGATGCCGATCATCGCCGCCTTGGTCGCCGAGTACCCCATCTGCCCCTTGTTGCCCTTGAGCCCGCTGACGGAGGACATGTGCAGGATCTTGCCGCGGCGCTCGGCGGCCATCGCCGGAGCCAGGCATTTACTGAAATACACCGCCGAATCGAGATTGGTCGCGACCACGTCGCGGTAGCGCTCGATGTCGAACTTGAACAGCAGCTGGTCGCCGGTCACGCCCATGTTGTTGATCAAGCCGTAGGGCTCGCCGTGGGTTTCCACCAGCTGTGCGCACACCGCCTCGACCGAATCGTGGTTCCTGCCGTCACAGGCATGCCCGCTGGCCAGGCCGCCACTGGCGGCCACTTCCTGCTCCAGTTGCAAGGCCGCGTCGGCCGAGGACTGGTAGGTGAACGCGACCCGATACCCTTCCCGGGCCAGGGCCAGGACCAGTGCGCGGCCAATGCCGCGACTGCCGCCGCTGACCAGTACCCATTTGCCGTTTGAAGACTGCTGAACTTCCATGATCTACATCCTTTGACCTGATGATCCCTGCCGCCGTCATGCCGGCACGGCGGTTTTTCGAGCTTCCGCACGAGCGAAGAAATCGAAGATTTCCTCGAAGTAGCGGTCCCGGTGTTTCTTGTGGTTTTCCAGGTGGCGACAGCCCTCGAAACCGACCACGTGCAGCGCCTCACACTCCTGGCTGAGCCCGGTCACGCTGGCATCCGGGATGAAGTGGTCGTTGCGCCCGTAGAAGTAGGCGATCGGCAGGTGACGCACGCCGCGCAGCGAGTGATCGATGGCACAGGTGCCCGTGGGGACCGCCAGGCGGCTGCCGCTGATCCAGCGCATGGCCAGTCGCAACGGCCCGCGGGTGAAGTAGCTGCGCACCGAAATCGGCACGCTGTCCAGCACGGCCGAGGTAAAGGGCGTGGCATCCCGCGCCAGGGCATGGGACAGGTGATAGCCACCGAACGAACAGCCCACCAGGTGGATCGGCAGGCCTGGGTTGTCCCGCGACACGCGCCGGGCAATCGCCAGCACATCGTCGGCGAACGCATGGCCGCCGATGGTGCTGCGGCCGAAGCCTTTGAAGTTGAAGGCGACCACGTGATAGCCCTGCTCGAGAAACGCCTGGTCCAGGTTGTTCTCGAAAAAGTAATGCATGCCGTACTTGAGGAACGGATGACACAACAGCACCACGCCCCGAGGGTGCATGGCGCTGGTGCGCAGCGACGCCCCCTCCAGTCGGCTGCCGTCGCGCGCGATCTCCACAAAGCCTGCCGCACGCTTGGGCACGTCACGCTTCCAGCCCTGTACCTGACGGAACATGACGCGGATGAACAGCTTGGAAATGGCGATCCCCAGCCAACTGGTCGATTGCTCGTTCTTGCTCATGCTCGCCTCCATTGCCTGGCCTTCATTTCGGCATAGCCGAAGGCGGCTTCGTAACTGGGACCTGCCACCCAGGCGCTGAGGAACTGCACGCCCTGCACCGGGAAGCCGTGATGGAACACATGGCCCTTGAGATCGGTGCCGACCATCGCCCCATAACCCGAACCGTCGGTGTTGTTGGTGAAACGCACATAGGTATGGGGCGTGGCGACCTCGGTATGCAGCACATGCCCGCGCAGCCCCGGCACCTGGCGCAACAGACGCTCCACCAGGATGTCGCTGGCCCGCTGCTTCTTGGCCCGGTATTGCGCGGTGCGGCGCTGCGGCCAATGGGCGATCGAGTCGAGCACGTTGATGCACACCACCTGGCCCGCAGCCGGGTCCAGGGCGTGATAGTTGGTGACCTCGATCGGCGACATCTCCCAGAAGGCCCGCTCGCTGAGCTGCGCCTCATAACCGCTGAGGGCGGCCGCCATGCGCAACTCGGCGCCTGCCGCCGGGTCATCGGCGAACAGCATCGATTCGCTGTGCTGCAAGCCCAGTTGCTCCGGTGGCAGGTCGGTCACCAGGTACACCGTGGTGGTCGAGCGTGCCGGCTTCAGCCCGGTGAGCTTCTCCCGGGTGGCCGCCAGCTCCACATCCGCCGCGAACAGGTGCTGCACCGCGTAATGCGGTGAAGCGTTGATGTACACCCGCGAAGAATGGAACACCCCGCGATTGGTGTTGATGCCCGTGGCATTGCCCTGGCCGTCGGTGAGCACGCCATCGACCCGGGTGCTGAGCAGGATCTGCCCACCCGCCTGTTCGATCTGCTGCGCCAGCAGGTTGGACAGGTGCTGGGAGGAGCCGGCGACATAGGCGTTGCCACGGTTGAGCGTGGCGTACACCACATGCAGGTAGTACAGATAGCCCAGGTCTTCCGAGTAGCCGCCGACGTAGATGCCCGGCGCCGCCAGGATCTCGATCAGGTACGGGTCGTCGAACAGTTCGTGCAGCGCCTGGCGCACGGTCTTGTGCTTCAGGTTGCGATGGGCGAAACGCAACTGGGCCATGTCCGGCTCGAAGCTGCCGTCGAGCATCTGGAACTGGTAATAGCCGTTGCGCCCGTAGGTCCGGACGTGCTCGAAGAAGGTCGCGATGGCCTCGGCCTGATGGGGAAAGCGCTCGACCAACTGCCGCTCCGCCCCGTCCGCATCGTTGGCCAGCGGCAGCTCCGTGCCGTCCCGGTAGGCGCAGAAGTAGTCCTGGGGATAAACCAGATCCAGCGTCTCCTCCAGCCCCAGGTCACGCAGGATGCGGATGAGGTTGCCGCCCTCGGCCATGCCACTGAGCTTGTGCAGGCTGCAGTCGAACACCGCACCCTGCTTTGGCCGGCTGAAGGTGGAGGCATAGCCGCCGACGACAATATGCTTGTCGACCATCAACAGGCGCACCCCAGGGTCCCGTTTGACCAGCATCGCCGCACAGGCCAGGCTGGTGATCCCGGCACCGACGAAGATCGCGTCCCAGGACGGCTGGTTCATTGCCGCAACCCCAGCTTGTCGACCCAGGCATAGATCTCGGCAAAACGTGCGTCGTTGAGCCGGGCGTTATGGGCCGAGCGCCAGACTTCCTCGATCTTCGCCTTGTCATCCACCGCGATCGGGAACTCGAACGAGGTGTGCCGGGCGATTTCCGGGTTGTAGGTGAACATGTCGATCAGCGCCGGAATGATCCGGCGGCTCATGGCCTTCACTTGGGCGATGGACTCGGGGCTCGCCGTTTCAAAGAACGACTCGCTGATCCAGCGACCGAAGGCGATATGCCGGGCCTCGTCATGATGATGCTCACGGAACATGGTCCGGGTCATAGGCTCGACGCCTGGCCCCTGGGACGTGTGCATCGCGCCCATTTCCGCGACCCACTCGATCAGCAGCGTGAACAGCACGCCCACCGCGGGCTCCATCTTCGGCAGCGTCTCGGTGAGCAACTCATAGAGACCCACCGGCGGGTTCCACAACTGCAGGCCGGCCTTGCCCATGAAACGCTTGAAGGTCAGGGTGTGAACGATCTCCTCCTTGGAGAAGATCATCAGGTACTCCTGCAGGTCCTGGGAGATGCGGTCGTGGAACTGAGTGACATAGCCCATGTACAACGGTGGAATGGTCTGCTCCAGCCAGATGAACATGGAGATGTCACGGCCGGTTTCCAGCCAGGCCAGTTCCAGCTTCTGCGCCTCGCTCAGGCCTTCGCAGAAACGCGTGCCATTGATCCACAGGTGATCGGGGTCCTTCGGGTACAGGCTGCGATCGACCTCCTTGTCCCAGGGCAGCACGGTCGCGTGGTCCATGGTCTTGTGGTGCGAGACTTCGCTCAGCTTGCGGACCTTGGACTCTCTTGCTTCTGAAATGGCGAGCACACTATTGGTCAGCGTGGACATTCCCTTGCTCCTATCCGTAACGGTGGACCTGCCAGTCAGGCAGGGACAGCGGCCGATTCCTTGAGCTCGACCACGAACTCGCACAGCTGGCGCAGCGTGGCGATCTTGCGGCTGACGAACGAGTCGGGATCCAGCGCCACGCCGATCTTCTTCTGCACCACGACCTGCATCTCGACGAAGTCCAGGCTGTCGAACTCCATCGCTTCGATGTGGGTATCGAGGGTCACATCGTTTTCGTCGACATCCTTGAGTTCCAGGATGAGGTCGCGAACAACGGCAAATACTTTCTCTACGGTGGTCATTGCATAGCTCCTTGGGAGGTTGGAAGGGCCTTTATCATCAGGCCGAGGGTGATGGTCATTACGTGGCGATCGCTGACATGCACCCCGAGATCGAGGGTGCCCACGGCCTTGCCGGGGCTTTCGATCAGGTGGATGTTGTCGATTTCGCAGCGGATATCGGTCTGCAACTCACCCAGCGAGCGCAGCGATGTGCAGAAGGTGATCTGGTGGCTGGTCTGCACCACCAGGTGATCGGACAGATCCTCGAGCCGGTTCGGCCGCTGCCGTTGACGGAACTGCGGGGACAGGCAATCGAAGATCACGCCCAGATGGTTGCGGATGAAGTGGGAAAAGATCAGCGCATCGAGCGCGACCCAGTCATCGAGCTCCCGGCCCAGGTCATCACGAAAGCGCGCGAGCCAGGCCGCGACCTCCTCGTGTGCCAGCAGGAAACCGGGGGTTGTGGATGACCATTCCGGTGCCTCGACGATGCGTACATGGCCGATCACGTGTTCGCTGTTGTCAGCGCTCGAGTGCAACTTGAACCCGGTGCTGTCGCTGCGTTCGCGGGTCGACAGGGCTACCGTGCTGTCACGCAGCACCGGGGTCTTGAGCAGCGCCTTGAACTGCATCCAGTCCTGGGGCAGCACCGGGCTGGCCCGCCCCATGCGGTGCTTGACCGGCAGCAGCGCGAGCATGCCATGCACCACCACATCGGCCGCGTCCATGCGGCGCGCCGCCTCGCGGTCGAAGTGGATCGGGTTGCGATCGCCGGAGAGACCGGCCCAGGCCTCGATCTGCTCGGCTCCGAATTGCAGCTGCATGATCAGACCACCTTGCGCAGCATGATGCCGGCGTTGGCGCCACCGAAGCCGAAGCTCAGGTTCAGCACGTTGTTCAGGGTCTGCCCATGCAGGTGTTCGTTGGGCACGTAGTTGAGGTCGCACTCAGGGTCGGCCTCATCCATATGGATGGTCGCCGGAATCGTGCCCCGGGCCATGGCCTTGAGACAGAAGACCGCCTCCATCGAGCCGGCGGCGCCGATCAAGTGCCCGGTGTAGGACTTGGTGCTGGACATCGGAATGCCGTATGCCGCATCCCCCAGGGCCAGTTTGATCGAGCGGGTCTCGTTGACATCGTTGAGCGGGGTCGAGGTGCCGTGCAGGTTGACGTAGTCGATCTGCACGGCCTCTACGCCTGCCTGCTGGCACACGTCATTGATCACCCGTACCCGGGCCTGCATGTCTTCGGCCGGGGCCGTCATGTCGTAGGCGTCCGAATAGTTGGCGTAGCCGGTGATCTCGCCGAGGATCTTCGCGCCCCGGGCCCGGGCCAGTTCATAGTCTTCCAGGCACAACACCGCCGCGCCCTCGGAGAGCACGAAGCCGCTGCGTCCCTTGCTGAACGGGCAGCAGGCCAGGCGTGGGTTTTCCTGTTCCTTGCTCAAGGCCTGGATGACATCCACCGACCAGACGTTGAACTGCTCTTTCAGGGATTCGCTGCCACCGGCGATCATCACCTTGGCGCGGCCGCTGCGAATCGCCTCGTAGGCTTCGCCAATGGCGATGGTGCCCGTGGCGCAGGCCGCCACCGGGCTGTTCTGGATACCGCGCATGTTCCAGTTCATGGTGATACCGGCAGTCGCGGCATTGCACATCGACATGACGGTGGCGAAGGACGTGGAGATGCCCTGCTCGCGGTATTCGTTGTTGTTGCTGTTGGCGGTATCGAGCCCGCCCCAGCCGGTGCCCAGGATCACGCCGCGATCGAAGGGCGAGACGACCTCATCCAGAGGCGTGTCGCCATACGCCATGCGGATCGCCTCGTGGGTGGCCACCAGGCTGTATTTGGCGAACAGCGGCAACATCTTGGAGATTTTCTTCGAGAACGGACGCATCGCTTCACGACCGAAGTCATCGATAAAACCAAAGTAACGCGCATGGATGCTCGGATCGTCGAAGCTGTGCTGACGGTAACCGACCTGGTAATCCATCATTGCGTCCCAGATGGCTTCGACATTCTCGCCGAGCGAGCAGATGGCGCCATAACCGGTTACAACCACCCGGCGCGGTTCTGAAGAGGCGGACTTTTCCATGATCTTCCCTGTTTCGATGTCTTGGCTGGAGATGCCACGCAGCGTGAAGAAGCCTGATCCAGACACTCAGACTGCCATTGGCATATTCGACGATTAAGGCAAGTGGAGTACTCGCAAGTACAAGCCATGTACGCACTAGTTGGAACAATCGTCCAACATTGCAAAGCTCAGCTCTACGGCGTTATTGAGGGCTTAACCACTGCCCGGCATAAGTTGTCGTAATTGCCCGGGGAGGACAACTGTATCTAGGTACAGATGGCCAAGTGCGTAATGAAAATCAACTCAGGCAACCTGCAACTGCACCTAAGTACAGGTTGTCTCCGGGCAGACATTGTTAAACTAACAAGCGCCGCACAATTGATTTGCCTTAGCCGTAAGTTGACTCTCCGCGAACGGTGCGAGCCCAATCTTTAGTACTGACCATATCCCATGGAAGAACTTCAACAATATGGAATTTATCGAATTTCACGCGCTCGACTATAGTGCGACGCCCCACGCCTGGGTCGCCGATTTGTATGGCCTGCGCAAGGAAGTATTCGCCGATCGTTTGAACTGGAAGGTTAATATAAAGAATGACATCGAGTTCGATGAGTACGACAACGAGCGCACCACCTACCTGATCGGTACCTGGAAAGGCGTGCCCCTGGCCGGCCTGCGCCTGATCAACACCCTGGATCCCTACATGGTCGAAGGGCCGTTCCGCGACTTTTTCCGCTGCGCGCCGCCCAAGCAGGCGCTGATGGCTGAATCCAGCCGCTTTTTCGTCGACAAGACCCGCTCGCGCCAGCTCGGCCTGGCCCATCTGCCGCTGACCGAAATGCTGCTGTTGTGCATGCACAACCATGCCGCGCGCAGCGGCCTGGAATCGATCATCACGGTGGTCAGCAACGCCATGGGACGGATCGTCCGCAACGCCGGCTGGCACTACGAAGTAATGGACACCGGCGAGGCCGCGCCGGGAGAAAAGGTGCTGCTGCTGAACATGCCGATCAGCGACGCCAATCGTCAGCGCCTGCTGTCCAGCATCGCTCGCAAATGCCCCTTGTCATCCACGCAGCTCAGCTGCTGGCCGCAGCGCCTGAACCCGCTCCACACCGCGTTCTACGAGCCTCAGCGGATCAGCGCCTGAATCAGAGGATGCCCTGGCGCTGAGCCTCGTAGACCGCCTGCTTGGCGTTGCAGACCTGCAGCTTTCCGGAAATGTTCGACATGTGAAATTTGACCGTCCGCTCGGAAATCGCGCAGATCAGCGCGATTTCCCGGTAGGCCTTGCCCATCATCACCCACTTGAGCACCCCCAGCTCCCTGGCCGAAAGCGGCCCGGTCTGAGGCTCGGGGAACAGCTCGTCCATCGCCCGCAGGCTCAGCAGCCGGCTATGAAAGCGGATCAGCGCCATCTGCAACTGCCCCTGCTGGTCGGCCATGCGCCGCTCAAATTCGGCTTGCGACCCGCTATTGCAAAGGCTCAGCGAACTGAACATGCCGCAGGCGTCATGCAGGGTAAACGTCGCGCCGGAGCAGATGCGGTATTGGCTGGAACGTCGAAACAACTCCTGACTCTTGTCACAGGAGGCGGCCTGGAGAGCGTCGCTCCAGGAAAACGGCGCGCAACTTTTAAGACCGTGATGAATGATCGGGTCGATCAAATGATAGTTGGCATTCTTATAGGCTTTCAGCCAGCGCGATGGGTAGTTCGAAATAATAAGAGGGGCTACTTCGCGATTTCGAGGGGCGGCAAAGTAGGCATAACTTGCCCCTTGCAGATCGCCCAACAGCTTTTCAAGCTCTAAATTTAAACAGACATTTGAATTACTTTCGTCGGCCGGAATAAAGCCAGAGTATTTGAGTCGACTATCCATGTCATGAGCTCGTCATATTTCAGGATTACTTCAGTCTCTCGGGAGAGGGTGAAGACGGTGCAAGATTTTTCTTATTATGCCTAAGCACGTGAATGCATAGCTGCTGACCTACCAAGTTGGTAAATCCCGATACGCTGGCGGGCTATATTCAGTTATGCCTTGATAGAAATCAAGCAGGCGAGCTATACGGCTTTAGTTGTATTTCGAGGAAATTATAGCGAGCGGTTTGTGATGTTTTTTTGACGACAGAATACAAAACTCTTATTACCCGTTCGGTTAATACCGAACGATATCGCGGCAACCGCTCTACAACCGCTGCTGGAGACAAGATGTTCTTGTCGCCAGCAGCCCGACAAAGCCCTGGGCGGCAGGGCTAGAAGTCCAGCGGCAAGGTCTGCTCGCCCTCCAGCGCCAGCAGGAACTGCTTGGCCTGCAGGCCGCCGGCAAAACCGGTGAGGCTGCCCGAGGCGCCGATCACCCGGTGGCAGGGGGCGATGATCGAGATCGGGTTCCGGCCATTCGCCGCGCCGACTGCGCGCACGGCCTTGGGGCTGCCGACCTGGGCGGCAATCTGGCTGTAGCTGCGGGTTTCACCGAAGGGAATGGTCAGCAGCGCCTGCCAGACCTTGCGTTGGAACTCGGTGCCGACAAAGTCCAGCTCCAGCTCGAAGCAATCGCGGCTGCCGGCAAAGTACTCGTTGAGCTGGCGTTCGGTTTCCAGCAGGACCGGATGATCGTCGGCAGACTGCAACGGGCCGAGACGCACGCGGTTTTCGCGCTCGCTCTCCCAGAGAATCGCGGCGAGCTTCGTACCCCTGGCAACCAGGGTCAGTTGACCGACGGGCGAGTTCATCAATTTGAATACGCAGGACATGCTAAGCCTCCTTTATCTTCCAGGGAGATCAGGCCCGGACCTGGCCTTCATCCCGGTACGCCTGCACTGTAGATCGACATTCAAACGCAAGAACTACGTTTCTTGTGCTTGAATTCAGCGCCGGATCTTCCTGGATCGCGCTACGCTGGCTACTCATCCTCTTCGATCAGATAACAATTGTCACTGCTGCTGCGCCGCCCATGGGGATAGACGATAAAGGCGCCGCGCCCATTGCCGCACTCGAGCAGATGCACCGGCGACAGTTCACGCTGCTGATCGATGCGCGCATTGAGCCGGACGATATAGGTGCCCAGCGCAAGCGACACGCAAAGAATCAGCAGCAAGCAAAACACCAGTTGGTCGGTGTAGCCCGCGCCGGCCTTTTCAGAATGCATGGGCAATGGCGTCCGATCCTGCTGTCAGCTCCCTGCCATGCCCGATCAAGAATCCTCCTCGCGGCCCACCCTCGCCCAGGCGCACCGCGGGCGTTCTGGACAGCGAGCCATAGGCCAGCAGGCCGATGACAATCAAGACCAGCAGAATGTCTTTGATCAAAGGAGACAGGTTCATGGTGGCGCCCTCTTGGTGTAAAAGCCGCCACCCTAGAGTCCGACAGGTTAACGTCAGGTAAACATCGCTAAAAAAACGCCCGACTCCGTTATCCTCTGGGCCACTGAGCGACAAGGGTCCAAGGGGACGTTCCCGTGCATATCCACCTGCTGCTGGTCGAGGACAACCTCGACCTGGCCAACACCGTCATCGAATACCTGGAGATCAACGGGATCGTCTGCGATCACGCCAGCAATGGCCGGACCGGCCTGAGCCTGGCGCTGGACCAGCACTATGATGTGATCCTGCTGGACATCATGCTGCCGCGCCTGGATGGCCAACAGCTGTGCAAACAGCTGCGCGAACAGGGCAAACAGACACCGATCCTGATGCTCACCTCGCTGGATGCCCTGCCGGACAAGCTCGCCAGCTTTGCCATGGGCGCCGACGATTATCTGGTCAAGCCCTTCGAGCTGGCCGAACTGGTGGCCAGGATCCGCGCCCTGAGCCTGCGGCGCAGCGGCCAGGCCAGCCGCCTGCAGGTGGCCGACCTGACCATGGACCTGTCCACCCGCAAGGTCAGCCGCGCCGGACAGGAACTGCACCTGTCGCCCATCTGCTGGACCTTGCTGGAGTGCCTGATGCGCGCCAGTCCCGAGCCGGTGGGTCGCGAACGTCTCGAGGCCACGGTCTGGGGCGACGAGCCACCGGACAGCAATACCCTCAAGGTGCATATGCACCGCTTGCGCAAGACCGTGGACAAGGATTTCAGCCAACCGCTGATCCACACTCTTTCCGGCATTGGCGTACAGCTGAGGGCTCCATGCGCAAGGGGCTGAGTCTGAAATGGGTGATCAGCGGCAGTTTCCTGCTGTTGATTGCCGTGGTGCTGCTGATCTACAGCCAACTGCTCTCGAGCTACAGCGTCCGTGGCCTGCTCTATACCGCCAGCGCCATGATGGAAGAGCAAGCCCTGTACTTCGTCAGGCATTACAAGAAAGACCCAAGCCTGCCCCCGCCACAGAACTATTTCTTCAGCAGCGTTATCGGCAAGGAGGCGTTGCCGCCGAAAATTCGCCAGTTGCTGGATACGCCGCCAACCCTGTCCTTCGGCGCCGTACAGGTGTTCGGCGAACTGGACGCCGATGGACAGGATGAAGTCAAAGCGATCCTGGCCCAGCCCCTGGGTGACGGCAAAACCCTGTACATGTTCGATGTCGACCACGACCATGAAGAAGGTGGCGAGGTCGAGACTCCGTTGTCCGATGCCTATCTCGATCACGAACTGAACAGCGTCAACTTCATCAGCCTGGGGGTCTTCGTCCCGGCACTGATCATCATCGTCCTGCTGGTCTGGTGGCTGGTACGTCCTCTCGGCCGGTTGGCCCAGTGGTCCACCACCCTGAAGGATCCGAACGCGGTGTCCAGCCAACGGCCGAATTTCCGCTTCAAGGAATTCAATGTACTGGCTGACTCCCTGGCCCAGAGCGTGCAGCAGGTGCAGGCCGCCAGCCTGCGCGAGGGACGCCTGCTGCGCTATACCAGCCATGAGTTGCGCACGCCGCTGGCGGTGCTCAAGGCCAACCTGGAACTGCTGGCCCTGCAGTCCGGCGGCACCCTGCCCCCACCTCTGCAACGTATCGAACGCTCGGTGCTGAACATGCAGCGCATTGCCGAGACGCTGCTGTGGATGAGCCGCGAGCGCCTTGAACCCTTGCCGGAAGAAGCCATCGACATGGCCGAGCTGTTCAACGAACTGATCCAGGAGCATCGCTACCTGATCGGCAAGCGGGATATCGAACTGATCCTCGACATCAGCAACGAACCCTGTCGGCTGCCCCCGACCGCCTGCCGGATCGTGGTCGGTAACTTTCTACGCAATGCCCTGCAATATGCCGACGACGGCAGCATCGAAATCACCTTCGAGCAGCTGCGACTGCGCATCGTCAACCGCGTCCGTGACACCCGCGAGCCGGAAGAATCCAGCGATTTCGGCTATGGCCTGGGCCTGGAACTGATGCGCCAGCTGTGCGCCAGGCTGGGCTGGACAATCCAGGTCGTGACCGAACAACAGCGCTTCACGGTGACCCTGGACTTCACCCCCACCGAGCCTCCAGCTGCGCCCCAAGAGCGCGCCGAAGGCAATGCCCGCGAGATCGACTGACAGCCCGATCAACCTAGCAAGCCCAGCTCCTGGGCCCGGGCCACGGCCTGGGTGCGACGCTCCACCCCCAGCTTGCTGTTGATATGGCTGGCGTGGGTCTTCACGGTGTGCAGCGAGATAAACAACTGATCGCTGATTTCCTGGTTGGAACAGCCCTGGGCGATCAGTTGCAGCACCGCCAGTTCGCGGGAGCTGAGGGCTTCGCCGTGATGCTGCTCCAGAGGCTCGCGCGCCACGGCGGCCGGCAGGCGTTCGAGCAAGGTCTGGCGCAATGGCGTCGCCGGCCCCTGCTGCAGCTGCTCGCGGATCCAGGCCGGATGCGCCCGCACCGCCCATTCGAACGGTTGCAATGCCCCGCCCACGGCCGCCTCCAGCGCCAGGGCAAAGGCCTGTCGGGCCTCGGGGTCGCGCCCCTCGGCCAGCAACAGCGCGACCTTCTGATTCAAGGCCATCACATTGAGCATCTGCCGCCCGGTCTCGCGGCCATGCTCCACCAGTTTGTCCAGGCGCTGTTCGGCCAGGGCCGGCTCGCCCTGGATGCTGTCGAGCAAGGCTTGCTGCAACTCGATATGCAGCGGCAGCTGTGGATGAAATTCCGGCGCCGCGGCGGCCTGGTCGCCGGTGTAGGTCTGCCCCAGGCGAGCCAGCCAGGCCTGCGCCAGGTCGGTGCGGCCCTGGACCAGCCAGAGTTCGCACTTGACCAGGGTAATCATCGCCAGGTAGTAGATCGGCGGGACGTCCCAGATGTGCATCAGGCGCTCGGCCTCGGCCAGCTCGGCAAAGGCCTTGGCAAATTCACCGTTGTGGCCTTCCAGGTTGGCGATCACGCAATGGCCGATCAGCACGCTGATATCGCGACAGGCCCGGGCCTCGACCAGGCCCGCCCGCAAGCGCGCCAGCCCGGTCTCGGGCTGGCAGCGCAACGTCAGCAGATACCCCTCATACAGCGTCAGCCGCGCACGTACCGCGTACAGGCGTTGCGCGGACAGGCCATACAAGCGCTGCAAGCCCTGGCGCACTTCATCCAGCGCCCGCAGGATCTCGCCGCGGGCCTGCAGCACCCGGGCCCGGTCGTAATGGGCCAGGGCCTCGAACAAGGGGTTGCCGACCCGCTGCGCCAGCTCCAGGGATTCGCGGTTGAGCCCCCGGGCGCGCCACAGGTCGCCATCGGCGATCGCCAGGTTGGACAGGGTCGACAGGCATACCAGCCGCTGCCCGTAACGTTTCTGCGGCAAGGTTTCCAGGGCTTCGGTGCAGTACAGCAGGGTCAGCTCGCGATTCCCCCGCCCGCGGGCGACGATCCCGCTCAAGGCCAGCCATTGCGCCAGCATGGATTTCTGCGCAGTGGCCGAAGGGGCCGGCAGGAAGCGACTCAAATGGCTGGCCAGCTCCTCGGCGGCATCCAGCTGGCACGCCAGCCCCAGCGCCCAGCTGTACAGCACGATCAGCCGCGGGGTGCTGATCAGCAGGCTGTCGGGCAAGTCCATTTTCCAGCGCAGCAACATGCCGACGTTCTGCTCGGCCAGCAGTTGTTCCTCGGACAAGTTCTGTACCAGGTTCGCCGCCACATCCAGGTGCCCGGCGCGCAACGCCTGCTCCACCGCTTCGTCCAGCAGCCCCTGGGCGTTGAACCAGCGACAGGCCCGCAGGTGCAGGCTGGCCGGCGGCAATACTGCGTTGGCGGTGGGCCGGGTGCGCAGCAGGTCGGAGAACAGGTGGTGATAACGGTACCAATGCCCCTGCTCGTCCAGCGGCACCAGGAATACCTGGTGGGCCAACAGGTAACGCAGGATCTCGGCACTGTCGTGGGACTCGCGCAGCGCATCGCACAGTTCGCTGCAGAAGCGCTCCTGGGGCGCCGTGTCGTAGAGGAACGACTGCACTTCGGCAGGCAGGCAATCGATGACTTCTTCCAGCAGATAATCGCGAATCAGGCCTTCGCCGCCATTCAGCGACTGCGGCAAGGCTCCACCGCTGCCCGCCTCCGAGGCCGCCAGCAACCAGAAACGCAACCCCGCTACCCAGCCTTCGCTGCGCAGGATCAGGCTTTCCAGCGCCTCGCCGCGCAACGAACTGCTGTGCCGGTCGAGCAGGGTCAGGGATTCGTCGTAGGTCAGGCGCAGGTCCTGCTCGTGCAGTTCCAGCAACTGCCGCGACAGGCGCAAACGCGCCAGGTGCCAGTCCGGGCGCTGGCGGCTGGTCACCAGCACCAACAGGCCGTCGGGTAGATGATTGAGGAAGAACTGCAGGCAACGATCGAGCACCGGCCCCTGGGCCAGGTGGTAATCGTCCAGCACCAGCAACAAGGGAGACGCACTGGAAAGATGGGCCGCCAACTCGTCGAGCAGGCCGTCCAGCCATTCTTCGAAGGCGAAGGGCTGGTGGCGCTGGCGCATCTTCAGCAGCCCGAGGGATTGGCTGCCCAGTTGGGCGAAATACTGTTGCAGCCCCTCGAGCAGGCGTTCGAGAAAACGTCCCGGATCGTTGTCCCGGCGACTGAGCCCCAGCCACAGGCTGCGCCAGTGCGGCGGCAGGCTTTGGCAGAACTCCACCGCCAGCGAACTCTTGCCAAAACCGGCCGGCGCACTGACCAACAGCAACCGGCCATTGAGGCCCGCGCTCAAGCGCTCGCACAGACGCGGCCGCAGAACGTAGCCGTCGGGCAAGGGAGGTCGGTAGAAGCGCCCTTCCGGCGCGGGGATGGCCGCACCGGCAGGCCCCTGGATACGGGACAGATCAGTCATGGCCAACTCTTATTGAAGTGCTGTTGTCGGCAATACAGATGTCGGCAGACTAGCGGTAAAAAGCCCCCTGTTGAAGATTTTTGCTACAGATGGATAGAAAAAGAATACAACCGGGTTTGTCAGCGCTCCCCGCGTACTTGTAGGAACGAGCTTGCTCGCGATCAGCTCAGCGCGGTTTTACCGGGAGGTGGCATTGTCTGGAGTATTTTTCGCGAGCAAGCTCGCTCCTACAGAGGCCACCCCGTGTTTTGTAGAAAATCCCAGACAATAAAAAACGCCCCGAACCAGTCGGGGCGTCGATCGAGGATGCGCCTCGATTTACCGCGGGTTAACGAACGCCATCCTGGCGCAGGGCCGCCGGGGTGAAGTCGCTGGTGGTGGCAGTGAAGCCGAAGTCATAGGCCGATTTCTCTTCGTTCTTCATGCCCAGTGCCAGGTAACGGCCGGACTGCAGGTCGTAGAGGGTTTCCAGGGCGTACCACGGCACTTGCTTGTCGTAGTAGTTCTCGGCATGCGCCTCGGCCACGCGCCACAGCTGGCCACGACCGTCGTAGTGGTCGATCACCGCGGCCTGCCAGGTGTCTTCATCGATGTAGAAGTCACGCTTGGCGTAGATATGACGCTGACCTTCCTTCAGGGTCGCGACCACGTGCCAGACACGGCGCAGCTCGTAGCGCGCCAGATCCTGGTTGATGTGGCCGGCCTTGATGATCTCGGCGTACTTCAGTTGCGGCGAGTCGAGCTTGTAGCTGTTGGAGGCGATGTACATCTCCTTCTTGCCTTCCAGCTTCCAGTCGTAGCGGTCCGGCGCGCCGTTGTACATGTCGAGGTTGTCGGAAGTACGCAGGCCGTCGGCCGCGGTACCCGGACCGTCATACGACACTTGCGGGGCGCGACGCACACGACGCTGGCCAGCGTTGTAGACCCAGGCCGAGCGCGGTTCCTTCACCTGGTCGAGGGTTTCGTGCACCAGCAGCACACCACCGGCCAGGCGCGCCGGCGCGGTCACTTTCTGCTTGAAGTAGAACAGGATGTTGCCCGGGTTCGCCGGATCGTAGTCCTTCATTTTGTCGCGGAACACGAACTGGTCCTGGAAGTACACCAGGCTGAACGAGCCGTTGGCCTGTGGCGTCGCCTGGGTCACCAGACGGGTCACGCTGCCGCCGCGATAGCGGGTAATGTGGTTCCAGATGACTTCCACGCCGCTTTTCGGAATCGGGAACGGAATGGCGGTCTTGAAGTTTTCCAGGCCGTTGCCGCCGCTGACCAGGTTGGTCTTGGTGGCGTTTTCCTTGATCGCGGCGAACACGTCGGCGGGCACCGTGGCACCGCGGTGGGAAGGATAGACCGGCATCTTGTAGGTTTCAGGATAGCGCTTGAACATCGCGTACTGCCCCGGCGCCAGCTTGTCCTTGTACTGCTCGACGTTCTGCGCGGTGATGGTGAACTGCGGCTGCTCGCTGGCGTACGGGTTGGACAGGAAGCCCTTGCCGTCCACATTGCCGGCGTTGGTCGGCAAGGCTTTCCAGGCGGGAATGGTACCGGCGGAGTTACCGGCCATTTCCGCGCCCATCGGCGTCAGGGAGGTACCCAGCTTGGCCGCTTCATCGGCCGAGACCGCGGCCATGACCCCGGTCGCCAGCAGCGACAGCCCGAGGACACCGACCTGCAACAGACTCTTGGTTACTTTCATATTCTTGTTCTTCCTGAAAATGCAGTGCTTAGAAGTTCACGCCGAAACTGAGGGCCACAAAGTCACGGTCATCCACGGTGGTGTACTTGCCGTCGAAGAAGTTGGTGTACGCCAGGCTCGCGGTGTAGGTGTTCTGGTACTCGGCATCCACGCCGAGGCTGATGGCCTTGCGACCTTCCTCGAAGTTGCCGCCAGGGCCAGGCGAGTAACCACTGACGTCATGGGACCAGGCCACGTTCGGCTTGAGGTTCACACCGGCGAACACGTCGTTGTATTCCCAGATGGCACGACCGCGATAACCCCAGGAAGTCGAGGTAGTGAAGCCGTCGTCGTTACAGTTGCGGCTGCGATTGTTGGTCGCCGCGCCTGGACCCGCGCCGTTGATGGTGCTGGTATTGAGGATCTGCGAGCAGGTGTCCAGGCTGCCGGTGGCAGGCAGTTCGCCCGGGCCGTAGACCGGATCGCGGCCGTAACGAACCTTGGAGGTGCTTTCCAGGCCGCCCACGTAGGTCAGGCCGACTTCACCGACCAGGGTCAGGCGGCTGGCGCCCATGACCTGATCGAAAAAGTGGGTGAAGGTGGTCTGCAGTTGGGTGATCTCTTTACGGCGATAGCCGTGCAGGTCCTGGCCCGGCGAGCCGTCGAGCAGCGAGGCATTGGCCAGGGTACCGCCCAATGGGCGAACACCGGCGAACAGGATATCGGTGGAGTTCAGTTGCACCGGAGCGTTCGGGCGATAGCTGATCTCACCGCTCCACGCGGTACCGGTAGGCAAGGTGGTGGAGAAGCTCAGGCCGTAGAGGCGAATGTCCTCAGGGTACTCGACGAAGTACTCGGAGCTACCGGCAACCACCAGTGGGCCCAAGGCGCGGAACGCTGGAGGCAAGGCCGCCACGCGATTGAAGACCGACTGCGGAGCACCGGTGGCGCTGAAGATCGGCGCACGGCTGTGGTAGTTCATGAAGTACGCGCCGAACTCGGTGTCGAGCGGTTCGTACATGTACTTGAAGGACACGCCCCACTGCCCGCTGTCCCGTGCATCGCGGTCCGGGCCACGACGTACCAGCACGCCTTCCTGGTTGACGTCGACACCCGCGGCGGCCAATGGCCCCAGGGCAATCGATGGAATGGTCGAGCGTTTGTTCAGCACCCGCAGGTTGTCGCTGCAACCGTCGGCGATGATGTCCGGCTGGGAGAAGAAGGTGCCGCAGTTGTCGACGACGGTCTGGTCCCATTCCAGCTGATAGAAGGCTTCGGCCGAGAGGTTGTCGGTCAGGCTCTGGGAGACGTAGAACATGTTGACCGGGATCAGGCCTTCCTTGATCTCCGCGCCAGGACGGCGGAAAGCCGATACGTCGATCGGGTTGATCGAGTTGATGCCGCCGCCGATGAAGGTACTTTCACCCCAGCTCACCACTTGCTTGCCCAGACGCACGGAACCCGGCTGCTCGGCGATCGAGTAGTTATGGTAGATGAAGGCGTCGAGGATCTGCCCGCCGGAAGACTTGGCGCCTTCCTTGCGGTTGCTGTCGCTGATGTCCTTGAACTCGCGGCTTTCGTCCTTGAGCTCGAAGTCATACCAGTACTTGCCACGGACGAAGACGCCGGTGTCGCCGTATTTCAGTTCAAGGTCATGGATGCCCTTGAAGATCTTGGAAAAGGTTTCGCCACTTTTGAAGTTAGCGTGGCCATCGTCGGAGGTCTGGGACAGGCCATGACCGCCGTTGTTGACACCAATCAGATTCTTGTTGGGGCTCTGGGTAGACCAGCTCGCACCCAGCGATAGAGAAGAGTCGAACTGACCTTCGATTTCACCGATGTTGAAACTGACGCCGAAGGCAGGCCCGGCGAGCGTAGAGGCGAGACTGACGGCCAGAGGCAGTTTCGCCCGGCGCCAGAGCTGGTTTACTGATGTCATCGACGCTACTCCATGTGCTTTATTGTTATGGCAGTGAGCACTTTTAAAAACGCTCTGAACGGGCGGAACCCAGTCAGCCCCGAAGTCGTTCAAAGTTGCATCGCCCCGTGTTGTGCGGTTGCCCCGTTCTTAAAAATCCTTGGGCGGACTATAGCCAGCAGGTGGTACGGCTTGATCCCTCTAAAGTGTGATTTGCAGCCTCCAACCACTCTGGAACAGTCCTTTCGCCAGTCCGGCAAATGCCGGCACGGCAAGGATGGCTGAAAATTCGGATTTGACAAGGCAAGCGCTTGCTTGGTGGGCTCTACCGTGCCCTTTCGGGCACGGCAGGAGGTGCTTACAGGGTCGAAAGAAAGGTGCTGTTGTTGGCCTGCCATTCGGTGATGTCGAGGCGGATGCGCTTCTTGTCGAGCTTGCCGACACTGGTCTTGGGAATTTCAGTAACAAGGGCGATCTGACTGGGAATCGCCCACTTGCTCAAGTGCCCCTGTTCGACAAACGGCTTGAGATGCTCCTTGAGCTCCTTGGCCTCGATTGCATGCCCTTCGCGGACCACCAGCAAGGCAAACGGGCGCTCGCCCCACTGCGGATCGGGAATACCCACCACTGCTACTTCGCGTACCGCCGGGTGCCGGCTGATCAGGTCTTCCAGGGCCAGGGACGATACCCACTCGCCTCCGGTCTTGATCACATCCTTGATCCGGTCGCGAATGTCGATCACACCCATGCCGTCGAGGGTCGCCACGTCGCCGGTGTGCAGCCAGCCGCCTTCCCACAGCTCCGCGCCCTTCTGCGGTTCGTTGAAATAGCCTTCGGTCAGCCAGGGTGCGCGCAGCACCAGCTCACCCTGGGTCTCGCCATCGGCCGGCAGGAAGTTGCCGTCGCCATCGACAATCGCCGCCTCCACCAGAGGCCCGGGCACGCCGGCCTTGATCCGGTAGGAGGTGCGTTCATCCTCGGTGCCCGCCAGCAGCTCTTCGTTGAGGTGGGCACAGGACACCAGCGGCCCGGTTTCCGACATGCCATAGGCCGCCGTCAGCTGAATGCCCTTGGCCTTGGAGGCCTCGTACAGCGCACGGTTGAGCGCGCTGCCGCCGATGACGATCTTCCAGCCGCCGAAATCCGTGCCCTGGGCCGCCTTGGCATTGAGCAGCATCTGCAGGATGGTCGGCACGCAGTGGGAGAAGGTGACCTTTTCCTTGCGCCACAGCTCCACCAGCAGCTCCGGGTCGTAACGACCGGGATAGACCTGCTTGAGGCCGAGCATGGTCGCCACATAAGGCAGGCCCCAGGCATGCACGTGGAACATCGGGGTAATCGGCATGTACACATCGCTGGTGCCCAGCAGGCGCACGCTGTCGATGCTGCCCATGATCACCGCCACGCCCATGGTATGCAGCACCAGCTGGCGGTGGGTGAAGTACACGCCCTTCGGGTTGCCGGTGGTGCCGGTGGTGTAGAAGGTGGTGGCCACCGAGTTTTCGTCGAAATCCTCGAAGGCGTACTGGGTGCTGGCAGCGGCCAGAAGCTGCTCGTATTCGCCCACCAGGTTCGGCAGGTCGGCGCTCTTTTCCGGGCCGTCGGTCAGCAGCAGGGTTTTCTCCACCGTGGTCAGTTGCCCGGCGATCGCCTGGTAGAGCCCGGCGAACTCGCTGTTGACCAGCACGAAGCGGTCCTCGGCGTGGTTCATGGTGTACAGGATCTGTTCCGGCGACAGGCGCACGTTGATGGTGTGGATCACCGCGCCGATCATCGGGATGGCGAACATGCACTCCAGGTAGCGATGGCTGTCCCAGTCCATCACCGCCACGGTATCCCCGGCCTTGACCCCGGCAGCCGTCAACACGTTCGCCAGCCTGGCCACGCGCTCGATCAGGGTTGGGTAGCTGTAACGCAGTTTGTCCCGGTAAACGATTTCACGGGTCTTCTCGTAACGGGTGCCGGACATCAGCAGCCGCTTGATCAATAGCGGGTATTGGTAAGCGCCTTCGGCTGGCGGAATAACGCGAGTCTGCAACATAAGCATCCCTTTTCGTGACTGCACGGTCGTGGCTTGAGAACGCTCACTCTAGAGCGCCGTTGGCTCTGCCAAATCAGCCAAAGGAATGATTTGCAGAGCCGTACGAATGCTAGCTCCAAGCCAGCATTCGTGCGACCGGGGATTCACGCGAAGACACTCCTATGCCCCCTCAAGCGGCCTGCCCCGCCGCGGCCTCCGCCGGGGTACGCGGGAAGATCAACGCGGCGGCGAAGGTCAGCGCGGCGAAACCACTCAGGATCAGGTACAGCCCGGCCAGCCCCTGGCGCGGCTCGACAAAGGCAATCAACGGAATCGCCGTGGCACTGGCGCCGAACGACAGGCAGTAGCGCAAGGCAAACACCCGGGACTGCCACTGCGGGGCAACGAAGTTGGCGACCATCGCATCGTTCACCGTGACCTGCCCGAACACCACGAACATAAAGGCCGCTCCCAGGCCGATGACCGCCCAGCCCTCGACCTCGGCCAGGCCGAACAGCAGCGGCGCCTGGCACAGGGTCAAGAAGATAAAGGGCCATTTCAGACTGAAGCGATGCAGCACCCGGCCAATGCTCAGTTGCGCCACGGCGCCGAAGGCATACGCCAGGCTGACCACCAGGCCCAGGGTCTGCGGCGAAGCGAACAGGTCCTGCAGGCGCTCCTGGAACAGCTTCGGGTAGGTCATGGTGGTGGCGTTGAACACCACCCCGCCGGTCGCGGTTGCCAGGGCCAGGACGCCAAACACCATGGCCATGGAAATGCGCTGGCCGTCCACGCCCTTGAGCCGCACATGGGGCCGTGCCGGGATGGGTTCTTCACGCACCTGCCAGGCAAACCCCAGGCCCAGAGCAATCGCCACCACGCCCGGCAGGATGAACGCCGAACGCCAGCCGAAATGCGCCACCAGCAGCCCGCTGATCAATGCCGAAAAGGCCACGCCGAGATTGCCCCACATGCCATTGATGCCGATCTCCCGCCCGCGGTTCTGCGCATAGGCCACCAGCATCGCCGTGCCCACCGGATGGTAGATCGCGGCAAACACCCCCATCAGCGTCAGGCCGACCACCAGCATCGTCGGGCTGCTGCTCAGGCCGGTGAAAATCGCCGATGCGCCGATACCGAAGAAGAACAGCAGCATCATCTGCCGCCGGCTCCAGTGGTCGCCCAGCCAGCCAGCCGGTAGCGAACAGGCGCCGAAGGCAATGAAGCCGCCCAGGGAAAGACCGATCAGCGCGGCATAGTCCAGGTCGAAGGCCCTGGTCATCCCGAGCACGGCGGCGGGGAAGATCAGCATGAACATGTGATCGATCACATGGGCGGCGTTGATGTAGCGGATTACGTTTCGAGACTGATTCATGACGGCACGCTGTTTCGTTGTAGGTATGCCGTTATGCTAGGTTGGCTATAAAACGCACTCCTGACAATAAAGTCATTGGATCGGACATGTTAATCAGCCACTTTCAGCACGGCCCGGTCAGCGCCTACCCACGCGATTATCTCGACGGTGCCCACCAGGAGCTGCACCGGCATCGCGAGGCACAACTGCTGTACGCGGTGCGCGGGACCATGCGCGTGGTAACGGCCCAGGGCGCATGGGTCCTGCCACCGACCCGCGCGGTGTGGATTCCGCCCCTGGTGGAACATGAAATCTTCATGGCCGGCGATGTGCACATGCGTTCGCTGTTCATCGCCCCCGAGCTGTCGCCGCCTTCGCTGCAGCAATGTTGCGTGCTGGCGGTCACACCGCTGCTGCGCGAGCTGATCCTGCGGGCCGTGCAGGGTCGCGAACACGCGGAAAACCCACTGATCCAGCAACTGATGCTGGAAGAAGTCGCCCGCCTGGAGAACCTGCCACTGCATATCCCCATGCCCCGCGACCGGCGCCTGCAAGCCATTTGCCAGGCGCTGCTGCAGACGCCGGATCATGCCAATACCCTGGAAGACTGGGCGCAGCAGGTCGGCGCCAGTTCACGAACCCTGGCGCGGCTGTTTCAGCAGGAATTGCAAATGAGCTTCAATGCCTGGCGCCAGCAACTGCGCCTGATGGAAGCCCTGCCACGCTTGATCGCCGGCGAGAGCGTGCAGCAAGTGGCGACGGCCTTGGGTTATGGCAGCGCCCGGGCCTTCAGCGCGATGTTCTGCCGCTTGCTCGGCCACCACCCGCGGGAATACCTCGGCGCCCTGAATCAGTTCAAGGCGCTAGGCCCCATCACTTAACCCCGTGTGCAGGCCCGTGCGGCTGCAAATGCTGTTGCAGGTAGTGGCGCAGGCGTTTTTCCACGTCACGGTTTTGCGGCCGGGGCAGCCCGGCCGGCCATTCGCCACGCGCCAGCGCGCGAATCGGCGCCTGCTGGCTCATGCCGCGGCGCTGGATCTGGCGCAGCCCCTGATCCCACCAGACATGGCGGCAAGCCTCGACATAAGGCGAGATCGGGCCGCAGCTGCCATACAGCAGGTCGCGCCCGACCTTTTGCATGTCCTTGTTCTGTCGCCTCAAGTAGAACTTGATCCGCGAGCGCTGAAACAGCGACGGCAAGGTTTTGCGCCGTGGCACCTCGCGCTGCATGCGCAACAATTCCGGCCGGAAAGCTTCGCCGTGACGCTGGAAGAACAGCGCCTGCATGGCGTGGAAGAAGTCCTTGTCGGAGAAGTAGTGATAGATGCAACTCTTGCTCTCGCCCACGAATTGACCGCGCAAGGCAAATGACAGGGCGATCTGTTCCAGGGTGTGCAGGTCCTTGATGTGTGCGCTCCACTCATCGATCAAGGCAATCGAGGCCTGCATCAACGGACCGTCGCCAGCCGTCAGGCCACAGACCCCGCTGTTGAACAGGCGCTGGTCGTCGGGCACCGACTGACCGCTGGCCTGCAGGTAGCGGTCGAGCTTGACGAACTCGGGGCGGGCACGGACTTCGGACCAGAGAAACTCGTCTTCATCGATCAGGTACTGGCCGGGCGCAATACGATCGAACAGCCGCTGCGGGTCGGCCTCGAACAAGGTGTCGGTATCGACAAACAGGGTCTTGTCCGCCAGCTCGAGGCCCGCGGCAAAGGCACAGGCCTTGCGCCGATGGTAGTAGCCCTGGTCGCCCTGCCACTCGACCAGCGTTTGCGTACTCAACGGCACTACGTGCACCGGCCAGCCGTGGAAGTCCTCGGGACGGTCGGTCATGACCCGAATCACCAGCGGCTCGGCACTCTTACTCTGGTCGAGGGCCGTCAGAATGCTGAATTTCGCTTCATGGCGATAAACCTCTTTGCCGCCATAAACCAGATAGAGCAACTGCTGCGGTACTTTTTGTATCGTCATCAAGCGTCCGGTCTCGCGCGCCCTCCGGGCGGTCAAGGGGCTCGACCGGCCGGAGTGGCATAAAAGCGGACGATTGTACGATTAATCCCAATTAATGATCAGAAATATCCGATAAGAGCCTAAGCGGGAAAGACCGACTCAATGCATCTCGGTAAAGGCCAGCTTCACCCCGATGGCAATCAGCACCGCGCCCATGGTGCGGTCGAACCAGTGGCCCATGCGGGCAAAACCGGCGCGGACTTTCTGCTGGCTGAACAACAGCGCCACCAGGCAGAACCAGGTAGCCGTCGCCGCCGCCAGGTACACGCCGTAACCGGCCTGGATGGCCAGGGGCGTGTGCGGATTGATGACCACGGTGAACAGCGAGAGGAAAAACAGCGTCGCTTTCGGGTTCAGGCCATTGGTCACGAAACCGGAAGTGAAGGCGCCGCGCGCGGTGCGCTCGCCGGCTTCCAGGTGCAGGCTCTCGGTAGCCGGCTTGGCCGGCTGCGCCCGCAGGGCCTTGTAGCCGATGTACAGCAGGTAAGCGGCGGCGGCCCATTTCAGCGCGTTGAACAGCACGATCGATTGCGACACGATCAGGCCGATGCCCAGCAGCGAATAGCCCACGTGCAGGAAGATCGCGGTGCCGACGCCCAATGCCGTCCAGGTGCCGGCGCGGCGACCGTGGGTCACGCTTTCGCGCACCACGACGGCGAAATCCGGGCCCGGACTGGCCACGGCAAGCAGGTGAATAAGGGCGACAGTCAAGAACTCGGCGAGGTACATGGACACTCCTGTGTATCTAATTATTTCATCTGTTAGGCTCGGCAGATTACGCCTTCAGACCCTCGTGCAAAAGGTACAGTTGATGACTAACAATCGCCGCGCCGTCTTCCTCGACCACAGCTCCCTGGACCTCGGCGACCTCGACCTCGGCGCGCTGCGCCACAGCTTCGGCGAACTGCAATTGCATGACCGGACCAACCCCGAACAGGTGATCGAGCGCCTGCAGGGAGCCCAGGTGGCGATCAGCAACAAAGTGCTGCTCAACGCCGAAACCCTGGCCGCCTGCCCCGAGCTGAAACTGATCCTGGTGGCCGCCACCGGCACCAACAATGTCGACCTGGCCGCTGCCCGCGCCCAAGGCATCACAGTCGCCAACTGCCAGGGCTACGGCACGCCATCGGTGGCCCAGCACACCCTCATGCTGCTGCTCAACCTCGCCACCCGCTTCGGCGATTACCGCCAGGCGGTCAGTGACGGTCGCTGGCAGCAGGCGCGGCAGTTCTGCCTGCTGGACTTCCCGATCGTCGAGTTGCAAGGCAAGACCCTGGGCCTGCTGGGCCATGGCGAGCTGGGTGGCGCCGTCGCCCGCCTGGCCGAAGCCTTCGGCATGCGCGTGTTGCTGGGGCAGATTCCCGGTCGTCCGGCCCGTCCTGATCGTCTGCCGCTGGATGAACTGCTGCCGCAGGTCGATGCACTGACCTTGCACTGCCCGCTCAACGAACACACCCGGCACTTTATCGGCGCCCGGGAGCTGGCCCTGCTCAAGCCCCAGGCCTTCGTGGTCAACACCGCCCGTGGCGGCCTGATCGACGAGCAGGCCCTGGCCGACGCCCTGCGCAGCGGTCATCTGGGCGGCGCGGCCACCGACGTGTTGAGCGTCGAGCCGCCGACCACGGGCAACCCGCTGCTGGCCCATGACATCCCACGGTTGATCGTGACCCCACACAACGCCTGGGGCAGCCGTGAAGCCCGGCAGCGCATCGTCGGCCAGCTGGCGGAAAACGCCCAGGCGTTTTTCAGCGGTACAGCGCTGCGGGTCGTCAGTTGATAAACTGCGCCACTTTTTTCCCAGGAGCAGATTATGGATCCGCGCAGTGAAGTACTGCTTCGTCAGGCTGACTTGTTTCAAGGCTCGCTGCTGCTGGCCGGCCTGCCCGCCGATGACCTGCTCGGCCGCCTGCCAGCCGCCCATGGCTGGTGCTGGCATGCTGGCGACCAGGCCGCGCTGGATGCGCGCTTCAGCGGACGCAGCCACTTCGGCGTGACCGCCCCCGAGCAAGCCTTTGCCAACGCCGTGCTGTTCCTGCCCAAGTCCAAGGAACTGACCGACTACCTGCTCAACGCCCTCGCCTCGCGCCTGGCCGGGCGCGAGCTGTACCTGGTCGGGGAAAAACGCAGCGGCATCGAACGCGCGGCCAAGCAGCTCAACCCCTTCGGCAAACCGCGCAAGCTCGACAGCGCGCGGCACTGCCAGCTATGGCAAGTGACGGTCGACAACGCGCCGCAAGCCGTCAGCCTGGAAAGCCTGGCCCAGGAATATGAACTGCCGCTGGTCGAAGGACCGCTGAAAGTGGTCAGCCTGCCGGGGGTGTTCAGCCATGGTCGCCTGGATCGCGGCAGCGCCCTGTTGCTGGAACACCTGGACAAACTGCCCAGCGGCCACCTGCTGGATTTCGGTTGCGGCGCCGGGGTCCTGGGCGCGGCGATCAAACGGCGCTACCCGCATAACAGCGTGACCCTGCTCGACGTCGACGCCTTCGCCGCTGCCAGCAGTCGCCTGACCCTGGCCGCCAATGGCCTGGAAGCCGAGGTCCTGACCGGTGACGGTATCGATGCCGCGCCCATGGGTTTGAACACCATCCTGACCAATCCACCGTTCCACGTCGGGGTCCACACGGACTACCAGGCGACAGAAAACCTGCTGCGAAAAGCAGCCAAACATCTGAAAACAGGTGGCGAACTCCGGCTGGTAGCCAACAGTTTCCTGCGTTACCAACCGCTGATCGAAGAGCATCTCGGCCCCTGTTCGATCAAGGCCGAAGGCCAGGGTTTTCGCATCTACAGCGCCAAGCGCGGCTGAAAACCTTTTTGCAAAAGAACGCTTGCCGAATGGATTTTGCCTAGGCAGAATCCGCTCCGTCCTAGGGGAGTAGTCTCCCGCGAGCGCCACGCTCGCCCGGCATGCGTCAACATACTTGATCCTCAGATCATGGCGCATGCGACCCAAGAGTCCGCACAGACGGACCGCAGGGTTTGACAAGACCTATGACACGCACACCTTACCCGGGGCGGGAAGGCTGTACGTGTCATAGCCGTGTCGACCCGCCCCTTAGGAATGCCCTGATGCTGGATTCTCTACTGGTTCCCACAGCGATCGTTGCCTTGGCCGAAATCGGCGACAAGACGCAACTGCTTGCCCTCATTCTCGCCGCGCGCTTTCGCAAACCCTGGCCGATCATTGCCGGCATCGTCGCCGCGACCCTGGCCAACCATGCGGCAGCCGGTGCGGTAGGCGCCTGGTTCGGCAGCTTCTTCTCGGATGCGACCTTGCACTGGATCCTCGCCGCGAGCTTTACCGCGACCGCGCTCTGGACCCTGGTGCCAGACAAGATGGACGACGACGAAGCCAGCACCGCCCGCAAGTTCGGCCCCTTCCTGACCACGCTGATCGCATTCTTCCTCGCTGAAATCGGCGACAAGACCCAGATCGCCACCGTCATGCTCGCGGCGCAATACCCTGAACTGTGGCTGGTGATCATCGGCACCACCGCCGGCATGCTGATCGCCAACGTCCCGGTGGTACTGGCCGGCAACTTCGCGGCGGAGAAACTGCCCCTGACCCTGATCCGTCGCCTCGCGGCCTCGGCGTTCTTCATCCTGGCCATTGTCGCGGTGTACAAGGCCATGCAGAGCAGCGGCTGGTTGTAAGCGCCCCATCAGCAGGCATGCCTCCAGGCAAACCTGCGAGCACAAAAAAGCCCCGAACCAGTCGGGGCTTTCTTTTGCAGGGGGCCGGCTTGTTCACGACACTGTCGTCAACAACGACGCCTGACGATCAGGGCCTCTTGGCCTGCTGGTACAACGGCATCACCTTCGGAATCGCCGCTTCCAACGAGGAAATACGACTGCCGGACGCCGGGTGAGTACTGAGGAATTCAGGTGGCGCGCCTTCCGAGGCCTTGCTCATCTTGTTCCACAGGGTGATGGCCGCGTTCGGGTTGTAGCCGGCGCGGGCCGCCAGTTCCAGGCCGATCAGGTCGGCTTCGTTTTCATTGCCGCGGCTGTTGGGCAGGGTCATCAACAGGTTGACCCCGTTGTCGCCCACGGCGACCGCTTCCTGCGGCGCGCCGGCGATCAGGGCGATCTGCTTCAGCGCACTGACCCCGTAGGCCTTGGACATCGCTTCACGACCGTGCTCGCGCAAGGCGTGGGCGATTTCATGGCCCATGACCGCGGCGATTTCATCGTCGGTCAGTTGCAGCTTGTCGATCAGGCCGCTGTAGAAAATGATCTTGCCGCCAGGGCCGCAGTTGGCGTTGAGTTCATCGCTCTTGATCAGGTTGACTTCCCAGTTCCACTGCGCGGAATCCGGGCGGAAAACCGGGGCCTGGGCAATCAGCCGGTTGGCGATCGCCTGGATGCGCTTGGCATTGGCGCTGGACTTGTCCAGCACGTTCTTGCTGTTCGCTTCGCCGATCTTCTGCTGATAGGACTGCGCGTAGGACTGGTTGACCTCATCGCTCGACAGCATGCTGAACATGTACTGCTTGCGATCGACGCCGACAGCGCCGCCGCTGGTGGTGTTGACCGACTGGCAACCCGACAGCAGCAACGCAGCGGTGAGTGCACCCAAAACCTGCTTCTTACTCATGAAAACGCTCCCTGAAAACATGGCGCGTATCCTAGGCGCAGTTGTGTATCGACGCCAGATACAACGGACGTGTAGCACGCTGTTTTCAGCTACAGGGCAGCGTAGGAAAAAATTCACAGAACCCTCCCCGCCGCGCCCGACAACGCCCGGCAGCTGTCCATTTGCGACATGTCAGCCTACAAAACAGTCATTTTTCCGATCCTCGCTCATGGTCGGCGAGGGCCTTGCCGATACAGCGGGGCAGACGTCATTCCTGCGTCCGGAGCCCTTATGAAATTCAAGTCGATCCAGTTTTCCGTGGCCGCCCTGGCCGGTGCCATCGTCCTCAGCGTGGTCGTTGCCCTGGTGCTGTACGCCCTGTTCGCCGGTGCCCGGACCCAGGAGATGGTGCAACAGCGAACCCAGGCTCAATTCGAGCAAGTCATCGAACAGCGGCTGGTCGGACTGGCACAGACCCAGGTCAGCCAGATCCAGCGTGAACTCGAGGCGCCCCTGCTGATCGCCGGCGGGCTGGTGCGGGTCAACGCGCTGATCGGCAGCAAGGGCGCGGACGGCAATCCACAGCTCAATCTCAGCCGCGAACAGCTGATCAGCCTGATCAAGGAAAACGTCGCACAGAACCCGAAGATTCTCGGTGCCTATATAGGCTGGGAAAAGAACGCCATCGACCATAACGACAGCGCCTATGTCGACACCAAGGTAGTGGGTATCGATGCCAGCAACGGGCGCTTCCTGCCGTGGTGGTTCCGCAACGAAGATGGCAGCCTGGGCCTGGACAAACTGGTGGACGTGGACGACCAGAAAGTCCTGTCCACCGGCGTACGCGCCAGCGAGTACTACCTGTGCTCAAAGGAAAGCAGGAAATCCTGCGTGATCGATCCGGCGCCGTACAAGGTCGGCGACAAGATCGTCATGCTTGCCTCCTTTATTGAACCCATCCTGCTCGACGGGGCCTTCCAGGGCATCGTCGGCGCCGACCTGTCGGTGAACTTCATCCAGGACATGCTCCTGGGCGCCAACCAGAAACTCTACAACGGTGTGGGCGAGATGGCCCTGATCGGTGGTAATGGCCGGCTGGTGGCCTACACCAAGGACCCGAGCAAGTTCGGCGAAAAGGTCAGCGACATTCTCGACAGCGAAGAAGTCGCCAAGCTCGGCAACCTCAAGCGCGGCGAAGTGAACTACAACGTCGACCAGGCCCACGGGCGGATCGAGCTGTACCTGCCGTTCGGCATTGGCCAGACCGACGCCCGCTGGACCCTGATGCTGCAACTGCCGCTGGACGCCGTCATGGCCGACCTGCAGAAACTGCAAAACGACCTGGCCGAACAACGCCAGGCCGACACCCTCGGCATGGCCATGGTCGGCCTGATCATCGCCGGCCTCGGCCTGCTGGTGATCTGGCTGGTGGGCCACGGCATCGCCCGTCCGCTCAAGCAGATGGTGGCCATGCTCGACGATATCGCCCAGGGCGAAGGCGACCTGACCCGCCGCCTGAGCAGCGACCGCGCCGACGAACTGGGCTCGATCGCCAAGGGCTTCAATACCTTCCTGGCCAAGCTGCAGGCGATGATCAGCCAGGTGGTGACCTCGGTGCAGAGTGTCAGCGACTCCTCCGAACACACCGCCGATATCGCCATTCGCACCAACCAGGGCGTGCACAAGCAGATGGCCGAGATCGACCAGGTGGCCACCGCGGTGCATGAAATGACTGCCACCGCCCAGGACGTGGCCCGCAATGCGACCCAGGCCGCGCAAGCCGCCAACCATGCCGACCAGGCCGCCAGCCAGGGCATGCGGATCGTGCGCGACACCTCGACCGCGATTGGCGCCCTCGCCGTGGAGATCAGCAGGGCCGTGGGCGTCGTGCAGACCCTGGCCAAGGACAGCGAGAACATCAACGCGATCCTGATCGCCATTCGCGGCATCGCCGAGCAGACCAACCTGTTGGCCCTCAACGCCGCCATCGAAGCCGCCCGCGCCGGCGAACAAGGCCGAGGCTTTGCCGTGGTGGCCGACGAAGTGCGCAACCTGGCGCAGAAGACCCAGCAGGCGACCGAAGAAATCCAGTCGATGATCCAGCAGTTGCAGCAAGGCACCCGCGATGTGGTACGGGTCATGGAAGACAGCCAGAACCGCACCGACGAAAGCGTGCAGCACGCGGCGAAAGCGGCCGAGGCCCTGGAAACCATCACTCAGGCGGTGTCGGTGATCAACGACATGAACACCCAGATCGCCAGCGCCGCCGAAGAGCAGAGCGCCGTCGCCGAGGACATCAACCGCAACGTGATCAATATCGGCCAGGTGGCCAACGAAGTGGCGGGCGGCGCCGACGAGTCCAGCGCGGCCAGCGCCGGCCTGACCAAGCTGGCCGAGCAGCAGCGGCGCCTGATCAATCAGTTCAAGGTGTAAGCCGCTGCGACCGGCCGCAAAGCAGGCGTGGCCCGTACTAACGCTCAAGGTCTTGCGGACCTTGCGCAGCCTTCGGCAGCGGCTACAGGGATTGCGGCGCGACTCAAGAGCCCGGCACCGACTCTGTAGCCGCTGCCGCAGGCTGCGATCGAGCTGGGCGGCACTCCGTGCGAAGCGCTCGCTGATTCAGGCCACACGATTCCGGGTTGGCGCCACAGGACGGCGTCAACCCGGGGTCAGGCATTCCGGGGCATTGAGCTTCGGATCGTTCACCAGGTTGGCCAGCACCCGCTCGCGCAAGGCGGCCGGTGGGCTGGCCAGCAAGGCTTGCAACACCGGCAATGGCGTCTGTGGGTCGAGCCAGGCTTCCTGGCCCTGGGCATCGAGGATCAATGGCCGACGCTGGCTGGCCGCCGGCTGGGTGACCACCGCGGTGCTCAGCCAGACCTGTTCCTGCACCGGATAGGCTTCCCAGATCGCCGCGAAGAACAGCGACGAGCCCTCCCCTGGCGTCAGCCAGTACGGGCGTTTACGGGTGCCGCCGCGCCATTCGTAAAAACCGTTGGCCGGCAACAGGCAGCGGCGCTGGCGAAAGGCTTCGCGAAACATCGGCTGTTCGGCCAGGGTTTCGGCACGGGCATGGGCCGGGGTGCGCGACAGATCGGTCAGCCAGGGCGGCGTCAGGCCCCAGCGGGCGCGGGCGAGGTTGCGCTGGCCATCGCTGCTGCGCAGGATCAGCACCGAATCGTTGGGCGAGATATTCCACTGCGCCTGCTGATCCGCCGGAAATCCGGGCAAGGCGGCAAACGCTTGGTTCCAGCGAAACAGGGCATAACGTCCACACATGGGGCAAACAACTCTCGGAAAATCGGCGGCCAGCCTAACAGATCAGCACGCCAGCATGATTGGCCGGCTCGTCGCCGGGCATCGGCAGCGCGGCATTGTACGCGGCGATCAGCTCCCGGGCGTATTGCGCCTGGTCGTTATCCACCGCCAGCCCAAGCAGGCCGAACGCCGGCAACTCACCGGTGCCGCCGAGCAAATCCCGCCCCACCAGATGCGCTTCGATCCCCTCGCTGGCCAGCATGCCCTGGAGCAATTCCCCTTCGAGCAGGTTTTCCGGTTCGTAGACTCGCTGCATATAACCCCCTCACTCGTTTTCGCTGTGCACCTCGAGCATCCATTCCTCACCGTCGGTCTGCAACGTGAACACAATGGGCCGGCAACAGACCGGACAATCCTCGATGTACTGCTGATCGCCGCCGGACAGGTCCAGCACGGCCTCGGCCTCTTCACCGCAGTAGGGACATTGATAGCGTTCGGTTTCCAGCATCGCGGCCTCCGGAGTGACTTGTGCGTATAATCGCCGGTCTATTTGCAGGGCTATTGAGATCTGAGCTTACTTTTCAGACCGCGCCCGGCTATTTTTCGATCCAAACCTTTTCTTACCTAGCCGTTTCCAACAAGAGAGCATGATGGGCGAATTCGATGCCATCCGACCTTACGACGACAGTGAAGTACCAGCGGTGCTGGCTCGACTGCTCGGCGACAAGGCGTTTCTAGATATCCTCACCCACTTCCGCTTCCCGCGCTTTGCCGGCGCTTTCGGCTGGCTGCTCAAACCCCTTATAGCTCATCGGTTGCGTCGTGAGTTCGCCGCGGTCACTTCGGTGGCGACCCTGCAGGACAAGGTCGAGTTCTACGTCGACCACACCATCGAGCGGGCCACCGACGGCGTGACCTACACCGGGGTCGAGCAATTCAAGTCCGGCAGCGCCTACCTGTTCATCGCCAACCACCGCGACATCGTGATGGACCCGGCCTTCGTCAATTACGCGGTGTACCACGCCGGATTGCCGACCCCGCGCATCGCCATCGGCGACAACCTGCTGCAGAAGCCTTTCGTCAGCGACCTGATGCGCCTGAACAAGAGCTTCATCGTGCACCGTTCGATCACCGGACGCCGGGAAAAGATGGCCGCCTACCAACTGCTGTCGGCCTACATCAACCACTCGATCCGCAACGATTGCGCGTCGATCTGGATCGCCCAGGCCGAAGGCCGGGCCAAGGACGGCGATGACCGTACCGAGTCGGCGATCCTCAAGATGTTCCACATGAGCCGCAAGGACGAGCCGTTCGGCGAGGTCATCCAGTCGCTGAACCTGACCCCGGTATCGATCAGCTACGAATACGACCCTTGCGATCAGGCCAAGGCCCGCGAGCTGTATATCCGCGCCACCACCGGCAGCTATACCAAGGCTCCGGGCGAGGACGATATCAGCATCGCCAAGGGCATCACCGGCTATAAAGGCCGGGTCCACGTGAACTTCGCCGCGCCGATCAGCGAGTTGTTCGAGGACACCAAGCAATTGGCGGTGGAGATGGACCGGCAGATCCTCGGCGGCTATCGCCTGTTCCCGGTGCATTACCTGGCCTACGCCCAGTGGAGCGATGCCGATCCGGAGCTGCAGGTTCCGAGCGCGGCCCAGGTGTTCCCGGCGGACGAACTGGCCAAGGCCCAGGAAGAGTGGCAACGGCGCCTGGACGCCTGCCCGGAGGAGCATCGCCCGTACCTGGTGCTGCAATATGCGACGCCGGTGCGCAATCAGTATCGGGTCAAGGCGGGACTGGCCTTGCCATAACGCTCACCGCACACAACAACGGCGCCTTCGGGCGCCGTTGTCGTTTCTGTACGTTGATTGCGAGTAACGCCCCTTGTAGGAGCGAGCTTGCTCGCGATAGCGATCTGCGGGCCACATCAGAACCGGGTGCTGATCCACGACACCAGCAACGCCAGCCCCAGGCAGGCAAAACCGAAACGGTAGAAGAACCGGTTCATGCGCAAGGTCGCATCATCCAACGTCTGCGCCGGTAGCGGTTCTTGGGAACGGGATTGGCCCTGGGCGGCCAGATTGGCCAGTGCGCGCTGCTCGCGACGTCGGGTGGCGTGCAACAACCAGCTGCCGGGAAAGGCGAACAGCAAGGCAAGAATATTGATCAGCTTGGCGGGGTGGGCGCTGAACAGCGACCAGATCAGTTGCAGCGACATCACGAACCTCGAATGAAACCGGATAACGAGCCCTGGCGGCTCGCGGCGCGGATTTTACCCAAAGGCCCACTTTCTGCCTGGGCTTTCCGACAGATAACAACCCGTTGGCCGGTTAATTCGCCCTGTCATACGTTCGTCATACAAACAGGCCAGTCTGGCGCCCCTCGAAACCGACACGGAGCTTGTCATGCTGCACGCAGAAAACCAGGATCGCCTCTACCTGATCGCCCCCAGCGACGAACAGGAAGCCTTGGTCGGTGGCCTGGCCTTCAACGTCCAGGACCGCCACTGGCTGGTGTATTGCGCCCTCGGCGGGCACCAGCATGCGGACCTTCCGGAAACCGATCTGCTGACAGGGGTCAGCGTGCTGGATTTTTACGTCGAGGCGGCGTGAGGCCAGGCTCGAAACAAATCGACAGCCAATAAAAAGCCCGGCTTCTGTGGAAGCCGGGCTTTTTTGTGTCCGGAGCTTAAGGCGTCAAGCAAGGCTCTATGAGCCTTATCGCAACCTGCGGCAGCGGCCACAGGCTCAGATTATTCGCCGAGGATCTGGCCGATGCTCGGGTCCTTGAACAGGCGGGTCAGGGCATCGCTGAGTACGTCGCTGACCAGCTTGGTATTGGTTTCCTGGTTCGGCGCCATGCCGAAACGCTGGTCCAGGGACGCGCCGTAACGACCGCTGTAGCGGCGGTTGGCGTTCTGCACATCGGAGCGGAAGGTCGCACCGATGGTGGCCTCAGTCACGTACAGGCCTTCCTTGGGCGACTGATACTTCAGCTCGGTCAGGGTCACAGTCAGCTGTGGGGCATTCAGCGCGTTGGCGGTCGGGGTAAAGCCCAGCAGGCGTACCGCAGCTTCGGCCTGGGCCTGCAGCTTCGGCAGGATCTGCGCGCCCTGGACGGTAATCGCGCTGGTTTCAGGGTAAAGCCCGCCACGGGTACCCAGGGTCGGCGACGGACGGCCGTCGACCACTTTCACGACCACCGGCTGGCCATGGCCGACCGGCGCGAGCTGAGTGGTGAGCTTCGGTTCCGGGCTGAGTTGTTGCGGGCTATGGGCGCAACCAGCCAGCGTCAAACTGGTCACAGTGATCAAACCGAACAACAGGCGTTGCAACATGCTCATTTCTCCAGAAATCAGGCACAGACAGGCGCGCAGTATAGCGGGGGTCGGCGGCCGCTAACCAGCGGCCCGGCGCGAGTCAGTCAGCTCTCATACAGGTTCGGTGCCAGGCGCTTGCTGTAACCTCCCCGTCACGAGCGTTACATGGCCATGTAACGCCCAGGCGGCATTCTTCATCGCAACTGCCCAACAGGTACATCGCCATGCATTTCCTCTGGTCCTTGTTCGCTCCGCGCCAGAAATACCGCAGCTTCGCCAAGCTCGACCCACAGGGCCGTTGCCAGGCGTTCAAGCACTGCAAAGTGCCGCCAATGGGCGACGGCTGGGTGGAAATCGAGGAAATCCGTCTCAACTGGTTGCACCAGCCGCTCCCCGCCAGCGCCCGTGTCAGCCCACGCATTGCCCGCACCCGGGTACAACCGATGATGGCTACCTGACCAAAAGCCTAATAAAAGTCATTAAACAGGATCATTTCTGCGCGTTTCTTCGTTACAATCTCCCCCCGATTATAAGGACGTCTCCTGATCGGGCCTCGCAGCATCGCTGACGCATCAGCATCAGCTCCCCCGCATTGCCCACAGAGAGCCGCCCACACAGATCGAGTGAAGCCGGTGTGCTTGCTGTTCATCTTGCAAACCACCGCTTTTCGCGCATCTGCAGAGCTGCCATTGCTCGGCCACTGAGCTGTTCGCCCGTTAATGCCACGTGTTCCATGTCGGCATTCACCCCTCGGGCCGGTGCCAGGCTTGGACAGCCCTTTTTTGAGGTTCACGTCTTCAAAAGAGCGTGAAAAAACGGGTTTTCACAACTTCACAAGAGTGTGGCGAGCAAATGAATAGTTTTGCGTCTGTACTGGCACCATTAGCGTCTACAACAGCCCGATTACACAGGACCGAGCACGCCTCAGATACTTGCGCTTGAAGCCTGTCCGCTACGGATTTGGTTGCACAAACGGACTCTTGACCATAAGTCGAATTGCCCGCCCTGCCCTGAAATGCGTTCATACGCGGATCAGGCCTGGTTGGTAGCGTCCGTCGAAGTTGCGAAAAATTGCGAAGATTCGGACATGGCGATCCTGGCCATGAGTGACCTGGGGCATAACGTGAACCGCCCCCTACTCCTGGCAGCTATGCCGTCAATTTGGTGCTGCAGATTTTGGAGACGCGTTAATGGCGCATAACGAAGCAGTAGACGTCGTATTGGTTGGGGCCGGCATCATGAGTGCCACCCTCGCTGTACTGCTCAAAGAACTCGACCCCGCGATCAAGCTGGAAGTCGTCGAGCTGATGGATTCGGGTGCCGCGGAAAGTTCCAACCCGTGGAACAACGCCGGTACCGGCCATGCCGGCCTTTGTGAGCTGAACTACACGCCACAGGCCGCCGACGGTTCCATCGATATCAAGAAAGCCGTGCACATCAACACCCAGTTCGAGGTGTCGAAGCAGTTCTGGTCCTATCTGACCAAGAAAGGCACCTTCGGCTCGTCCAAGTCCTTTATCAGCCCGGTGCCGCACCTGAGCTTCGTCCAGGGCGAGAACGGCGTGTCCTTCCTGAAGAAGCGCTATGAAGTGCTGAGCAAGCACCACGCTTTCGCGGACATGGAATACACCGAGGACAAGGCCAAGATGGCCGAGTGGATGCCGCTGATGATGCCTGGCCGCCCGGCTGACGAAGTCATCGCCGCCACCCGCGTGATCAATGGCACCGACGTCAACTTCGGCGCCCTGACCAACCAGTTGCTCAAGCACCTGACCAGCGCACCCGATGCCCAGGTCAAGTACTGCAAGCGCGTGACCGGCCTGAAACGCAACAAGGACAACGGCTGGACCGTGAGCATCAAGGACGTCAACAGCGGCAACAGCCGCGACGTCGATGCCAAGTTCGTGTTCCTCGGCGCTGGCGGCGCGGCGCTGCCGCTGCTGCAGGCTTCGGGCATCGAGGAGAGCAAAGGCTTCGGCGGCTTCCCGGTCAGCGGCCAGTGGCTGCGTTGCGACAACCCGGAAGTGGTCAAGCGGCACCAGGCCAAGGTCTACAGCCAGGCGGCCGTAGGTTCGCCACCCATGTCCGTGCCGCACCTGGACACCCGTGTGGTCGATGGCAAGAAATCCCTGCTGTTCGGACCTTACGCCGGCTTCACCACCAAGTTCCTCAAGCACGGTTCTTTCATGGACCTGCCGATGTCGGTTCGCGCCGGCAACATCGGCCCGATGCTGGCGGTGGCTCGCGACAACATGGACCTGACCAAGTACCTGGTCAGCGAAGTGATGCAGTCCATGGAGCAGCGCCTGGAATCCCTGCGTCGCTTCTACCCTGAAGCCAAAGCCGAAGACTGGCGCCTGGAAGTGGCCGGCCAGCGGGTGCAGATCATCAAGAAAGATCCGAAGAAAGGCGGCGTGCTGCAGTTCGGCACCGAGCTGGTCGCAGCCAAGGACGGCTCTCTCGCCGCGCTGCTTGGCGCTTCGCCAGGCGCTTCGGTGACTGTCTCGATCATGCTCGAACTGATCGAGCGCTGCTTCCCGGCCAAGGCGACCGGTGAGTGGGCCAGCAAGCTCAAGGAAATCTTCCCGGCCCGTGAAAAGGCCCTGGAAACCGACGCTACGCTGTATCGCAAGATCAACAGCGAGAACAACGTCAGCCTGGAGCTGGTCGAGCAGAGCAGCGAAGCCGAAAGCTACGCTTAAGCCGCGCTCATGAAAAACGCCCCGCTCTCTTGGAGAACGGGGCGTTTTTTATGGCCGCTTAAAGACAACCACAGCCGGCGCAGCGCGTTTTCAGCCGCGGGCTTTTTCGATCAGTTCGATGTAATCGGCGGCGTTACGCTGGTCCTGGATCAGGGCCACGAAGTCCTTGCCATGTTCGTCCTTGCCATCCAGGTCGTAGCCGGCCTCGACGAAGAACACCAGAAAACGTTCGAAATCGTCGATACGCAGGCCACGATAGGCCTTGATCAGCTTGTGCAGGGACGGCGAAGTGGCGTCGGCCGGCTCGAAATCGAGGAACAGTTTGATCTGCGCATCGCCGATCTCGTCACCAATCACTTGTTTCTTATCTTTACGCATTGCCGACTCCAGCTCGCAGACATTTCACGGGGCAGGCAGTTTACCCCCAGGCCGCGTCGGGCCTCAACGCGAGCGTACCGCGCCGGTGTGCAGATCGGCCCAGATGTGGCCGTTGGCGTAGCTGAGGAACTGGCAATACACCGTGTCGTTGCGCAGCAGGTCCATCACCACCCGATACTGGGCCAGCGGGTAGAACAGGGTGAGGGTCTTGGTCTTGTCGTCGAACTGCGGCTTTTTCAGGCTTTTGCTCTCGCCGTCGAAGTTCACCAGCACCTGGCTGATGGTCGCGCCCTTGTTCAGCGGCTTGCCCTTGAGGCGGACCAGCAGCGGCGAGGTCACCGGGATCGGTTGCTGGTTGGATTGGCGCTGGCTGCCGATGACCACCGAGTACTCGGTGACCTGCAACAACTGTTGCTGCTCGGGGGCGGCATCACGCAGGGTCAGGTCATCGGGGGGCAGGAACTGCGCGTGCATGGGCGCAGGGGCGGCGGCCAGGGGCAGGCTCAGGATCAGAACAAAGGCCGCGCAACTGCGAATCAAAAGGCTCATGAGGGACTCCAGGCAAGAGTGATGCACTCTAGCATGGGTTGTCCTTTCCACCCTGTAGCCGCTGCCGCAGGCTGCGATAGGTCCGCAGGACCTCTGACATCCTTGAGATCGCTACGAGCGTGCCGCTCGATCGCAGCCTGCGGCAGCGGCTACAGGAGCGAGGATGGCGCTCAGTCGAACTGGGCGCGCATCCAGGCCTGGTACTCGGCCACACCCGGCTCGCCCTCGCGGGGCGCCCAAGCGGCCAGTTCGCCCTCGCCGACCGGACGATAAGGCCCGGCCTTGCATTCGAACATCAGGCTATCGGGCTCAAGCACCACCAGGCCGTGGTAGACGCCGACCGGCAGGTCGACGCCCATGCAATCCCCACCCGCCTGCAGCACCCGCTTGCCCAGCACTTGACCGGCGTCGTCGAAAATCAGCAGGCCCAGGCGCCCCTTGAGCACCAGCAGGGTCTCGGCCTTGTCGTCACCTAGATGGCGATGGGGCGGGATGTAGGTGGAGGGCTGCAGCCCCACCGCCATGCGGTGACAAGGCTCTTGCATCTGATGGAAGTTGTGGTGGTGGCGACCACGGGGGCTGGCCGAGGCTTTTTCGGCCAGTTCGGCAAACAGCGACTGATCCAGAAAGCTCGGCTCGCTCATGATTCACATGCCCTTGACGGCAAAGATGCCGGCGGCGTTGCGCCAGTAACCCTTGTAGTCCATGCCGTAACCGAAGATGTAGCGATCCACGCATGGCAGGCCAACGTAGTCGGCTTTCAGGTCGGGACGGGCCTTGCGGTCGTGGTCCTTGTCGATCAGCACGGCGGTGTGCACCGCGCGGGCGCCGGCGTGTTTGCAGAAGTCGATGATCGCGCCCAGGGTATGACCTTCGTCGAGGATGTCGTCGATGATCAGCACGTCACGGTCGATGAAGGACACTTCCGGCTTGGATTTCCAGAACAGCTCGCCGCCGCTGGTTTCGTTGCGATAGCGGGTGGCGTGCAGGTAGGAAGCTTCCAGCGGGAATTTGAGGTGGGTCAGCAGCTTGCCGGAGAAGATCAGGCCACCGTTCATCACGCAGAAAACCACCGGATTGCGCTCCGCCAGTTGTTCATTGATTTGTGCACCGACTCGGGCGATGGCCGCCTCGACCTCAGCTTCGGTGTACAGGCAGTCAGCCTCGCGCATGATTTGACGGATATGCTCGAGATCAGCGGACATGGCGCTCTCCAGGGGGGTGGCAGTTTCGGAAAAGCGAGCAAAGGTACGCATCCGGCCCGGTCAGATCAAGCGTTTCTGGACTAACGTACTTAGATGTCTATAGGACAACACCCTCGGATAGATTAATCTAGGCCGGTTTTTTTGCCCGCCGCCGGAGCCTTTCCCTATGCCCATCCGTGAGATCCGCCATCCGCTGATCCGACACAAACTTGGCCTTATGCGCCGCGCCGACATTAGCACGAAGAACTTCCGCGAGCTCGCTCAGGAAGTCGGTGCCCTGCTGACGTACGAAGCCACCAAGGACCTGCCACTCGAATCCTATGAAATTCCGGGTTGGTGCGGCCCTGTCCAGGTCGAGAAGATCGCCGGCAAGAAGATTACCGTGGTACCTATCCTGCGCGCCGGTATCGGCATGCTCGAAGGCGTGCTCAGCCTGATCCCGGGCGCCAAGGTCAGCGCCGTGGGCGTAGCCCGCAACGAGGAAACCCTGCAGGCGCACACCTACCTGGAAAAACTGGTTCCGGAAATCGACGAGCGCCTGGCCATGATCATCGACCCGATGCTCGCCACCGGCAGCTCCATGGTCGCGACCATCGACCTGTTGAAAAAGGCTGGCTGCAAGGACATCCGCGCCATGGTGCTGGTCGCCGCTCCCGAAGGCATCGAAGCCGTCGAGAAAGCTCACCCGGACGTGACCATCTACACCGCTTCCATCGATCAGAAACTCAACGAGCACGGCTACATCATCCCGGGCCTGGGCGATGCCGGCGACAAGATCTTCGGCACCAAGCAGAAGGACGCCTGAGCATGCAGGATGAGTTCAACGATCCGCTCTGGCGCCAGGTGCTGTCTGGCGCGCAGATGCTCTTCGTGGCCTTTGGCGCGTTGGTGTTGATGCCGCTGATTACCGGTCTCGACCCCAACGTGGCGCTGTTCACGGCGGGTCTCGGGACTCTGTTGTTCCAGCTCGTGACCGGGCGCCAGGTACCGGTATTCCTGGCCTCCAGCTTTGCCTTCATCACCCCGATCATTCTCGCCAAGGGCCAGTTCGGCCTGGCCGCGACCATGGGCGGCGTGATGGCGGCCGGTTTCGTTTATACCTTCCTGGGCCTGGCGGTGAAGATCAAGGGCACCGGTTTCATCGACCGGCTGCTGCCGCCGGTGGTAATCGGCCCGGTGATCATTTCCATCGGCCTGGCCATGGCCCCGATCGCCGCCAACATGGCGATGGGCAAGGCCGGTGACGGCAGCGAGCTGATCCATTACCAGACGGCGATGATGATCTCGATGCCGGCGCTGCTCACCACCCTGATCGTCGCGGTGTTCGGTAAAGGCATCTTCCGCCTGGTGCCGATCATCTCCGGCGTGCTGGTGGGCTTTGCCCTGTCGTTCTACTTCGGCGTGGTCGATACCGCGAAGATCGCCGCGGCGCCCTGGCTGGCACTGCCGCACTTCACTGCGCCGGAGTTCAACTGGCAGGCGATCCTGTTCATCGTTCCTGTGGCCCTGGCTCCCGCCATCGAGCACATCGGCGGAGTGATCGCGGTCGGCAGCGTGACCGGTCGCGACTACCTGAAGAAGCCTGGCCTGCATCGCACCCTGTTCGGTGACGGCATCGCCACCACCGCGGCCGGCCTGTTCGGCGGTCCGCCCAATACCACCTACGCCGAAGTGACCGGCGCGGTAATGCTGACCAAGAACTACAACCCGAAAATCATGACCTGGGCGGCGATCTTCGCCATCAGCCTGGCGTTCATCGGCAAGTTCGGTGCGCTGCTGCAAAGCATTCCGGTTCCGGTGATGGGCGGGATTCTCTGCCTGTTGTTCGGCTCGATCGCAGCGGTGGGCATGAACACCCTGATCCGTCACAAGATCGACCTGGGCGAAGCCCGCAACCTGGTGATTGTCTCGGTGACTCTGGTGTTCGGGATTGGCGGGGTATTGATCGGTACCGGTACCGGACCGGACGACTTCGGCCTGAAAGGGATCGCCCTGTGCGCCATCGTCGCGATTGCGCTGAACCTGATCCTGCCGGGCAACGATGGCTGGAAGAACAAGAAGGCTGACGAGCCGCTGATCTGAGGATCTGCGTCAGCCGGAAACCTATCGCGGGCAAGCCTCGCTCCTACAGACGGTGTTGTCAGTAGGAGCGAGGCTTGCCCGCGATGCTTTTACAACGCCAAAGGCGCGCGCTCGCACAAGGCGTTCAATGCCTTGGCCCATTGCGGGTCGTCGTTCAGGCACGGCACCAGCACCAACTCCTCCCCTCCCGCTTCGCGGAACTGCTCGCGACCGCGATCGCCGATCTCTTCCAGGGTCTCGATGCAGTCGGCGACGAACGCCGGGCACATCACCAGGATCTTCTTCACCCCCTGCCGGGCCAGCTCATCCAGACGCGCCTCGGTGTAGGGCTCGATCCATTTGGCACGCCCCAGACGGGACTGGAACGACACCGACCACTTGCCGTCCGGCAGCCCCATGCGCTCGGCGAATGCCCGAGCCGTGTTCAGGCACTGGCCGCGGTAACAGGTGGCGGCCACCTCGGGGGTTGCGTCGCGGCAGCAATCGCCGTCCAGGCTGTGGCCGGGATTGAGTTTTTTCAGGTGCCGTTCGGGCAAGCCATGGAAGCTCAACAGCAAATGATCGAAGTCCTGTTGCAGGTGCGGCCTGGCACTGGCCACCAGCGCGTCGAGGTACTCCGGCTGATCGTAAAACGGCTGCAGCACCGAAAGCTGTACATCCAGCTTCTTGTCGCGAATCACCCGTCGGGCCTCTTCCACCACCGTGGTCACGGTGCTGTCGGCGAACTGTGGATAGAGTGGCGCCAGGGTGATTTTCTTCTGCCCCTGGGCCACCAGGCGCAGCAACGCCGACTCGATGGACGGCTCGCCATAACGCATCGCCAGCTCCACCGGGCCGTGCTTCCACTCACTCGTCATGGTTTCCTGCAGACGGCGGCTGAGCACCACCAGCGGCGAACCCTGCTCCCACCAGATCGAGGCGTAGGCATGGGCCGATTGCTCCGGACGCTTGATCAGGATCAGCGACACCAGCAGCCGCCGGACCGGCCACGGCAGGTCGATCACGTAAGGGTCCATCAGGAATTGATTGAGGTAGCTGCGCACATCCGCCACCGAGGTGGAGGCCGGCGAACCCAGGTTGACCAGGAGCAACGCGTGATCGGTCATGCAACGTCCTATTTCAGAGGCGGCTGGACAGGTCATCCAGGGCCGCGCGCAAATCAGTGAACTGGAAAGTGAATCCGGCGGCCAACAACCGCGCAGGGACCGCGCGTTGACCACCCAGCAACAACAACGACAATTCCCCCAGGCCGACGCGCAAGACAAAGGCCGGCACCGGCACTACCGCCGGCCGGTGCAAGACGCTGCCCAGGGTCTTGGCGAATTCGCGATTGCGCACCGGCTTGGGCGCGCAGGCATTATAAGGACCGCTGGCATCACTGCGGTGCAGAAGAAAATCAATCAGGGCGATTTGATCCTTGATATGAATCCACGGCATCCACTGCCGACCGTTGCCGATCGGCCCGCCCAGGGCCAGTTTGAAGGGCAGCAGCAAGCGCGACAAAAAGCCGCCCTCGGCCGCCAGCACCAGGCCCGTGCGAATCAGCACCACACGCACGCCCATGGCCTCGGCACGTTGCGCGGTCTCCTCCCAGGCGATGCATAACTGGCTGGCGAAATCCTCACTGACCGGGGGCGAGTCTTCGTTCAGCTCGCGCTCCCCGCCATCGCCATACCAGCCCACCGCCGACCCGGAGATCAACAACCCGGGTTTCTGCCCGCGGCTTTCCAGCCAGGCCAGGAGCTTTTCGGTCAGGGTAATTCGGCTGCTCCAGAGCAGCGCCTTGCGCTTGTGGGTCCAGGGCCGATCGGCGATCGGCGCTCCCGCCAGATTGATGATGGCGTCGACCGGCTCCTCCGCAAGTTCGTCCAGGCGGGCGATGCCGCGGACCTGGGTGCCACACAGTTTGGGCACCTCGGCAGGCCGACGACTCCATACGGTCAACTGATGGCCCTGGGTCAGCCAGTGACGGCAGAGTTGACGTCCTATCAAACCAGTACCGCCGGTCAGCAATATGTGCATGACATCTTCCTCGCGTGGCGTTTTACCCGGATCACTAGTCTATTTTTATAAGCAGGGATCTTTTCAATCGGGCAGGCTCTGTGTTTAACAATAGGACACCCTGTAAAACCGATAACGCCGAAAGTTATACCAAAAAACAAAATTGTACAGCTTTTAACGACGGCGTCTGCACAGAAAGGTAAACGAGGCCCCTATGACCGTACCCATCGCAATCATCGGTACCGGCATCGCCGGACTCTCGGCCACCCAGGCGCTGAGAGACGCCGGGCATGTCGTGCAACTCTTCGACAAGAGCCGCGGCAGCGGCGGGCGTATGTCCAGCAAGCGCAGCGACGCCGGCGCACTGGACATGGGCGCTCAATATTTCACCGCTCGCGACCGGCGCTTCGTCACCGAAGTCCAGCGCTGGCAAGCCAATGGCTGGGCCGCCGAATGGGCGCCGCAGCTGTACAACTTCCATGGCGGCCAGCTCACCCCGTCGCCGGACGAACAGACCCGCTGGGTCGGCACCCCGCGCATGAGCGCCATTACCCGTGGCTTGCTGGGCGAAACGGAGGTGCATTTCGCCTGCCGCATCACCGAGGTCTACCGCGGCGAACAGCATTGGCACCTGCAGGATGCCGAAGGTTTCACCCACGGCCCGTTCAGCCACGTGATCATCGCCACGCCGGCCCCCCAGGCCACCGCTTTGCTGGCTGCCGCGCCAAAACTGGCGAGTGCCGCCGCCGGGGTGAAGATGGACCCGACCTGGGCAGTCGCCCTGGCATTCGAGACCGCGCTGGAAACCCCGGTGGAAGGCTGCTTCGTACAGGACAGCCCGCTGGACTGGCTGGCCCGCAACCGCAGCAAACCAGGGCGCGACAACAGCCTCGACACTTGGGTCCTGCACGCCAGCAGCACCTGGAGCCGCCAGCACATCGACCTGCCGAAAGAAGCGGTGATCGAGCAATTGCACGGCGCATTCGCCGAGCTGCTGCACAGCGCCATGCCCGCCCCCAGCTTCAGCCTCGCCCACCGCTGGCTCTACGCCCGCCCGGCCAGCAGCCATGAATGGGGAGCCCTGGCGGATGTCGACCTGGGACTCTATGTGTGCGGCGACTGGTGTCTGTCCGGTCGCGTCGAAGGGGCCTGGCTCAGCGGGCAGGAGGCCGCCCGCCGGTTGCACGAAAACCTGTAAGCGCAGCACCCCGCGTAACCTTGCTGCTGTCGCCATGGACAGCAGCCTGTCTCCCCCGCACCAAAACCCGAAACATACTTCTGCTGATCGGACTGTTCCGAGATGAAGAAAAACACGCGCCAAAATCTCCTGCGTTAGCCAGCCAGCAATCGAACGACTAAAGCCCAACGACCGACAGATGAGCAGGACGTAACCCGAAGGGCTGCGCAACAAACCTGTACAAAATATTTGACTTGCACACCTTTGATCCTATGATGAGGCAAAGTTGTACAAGATCATATTTTTTGTACATGAAAAACCGGAGCCCTGCACATGCCCAGCAATCCGACCCAGGCCGACAAACCGAGAATCGCCATCAGCGCCTGCCTGCTGGGTGCGCCTGTGCGCTACAACGGCGGGCACAAGGAATCGCGCCTGTGCAGCCAGGACCTCGCTGAGTTTTTCGAGTTTGTCCCGCTGTGCCCGGAAGTCGCCATCGGCCTGGGCACACCCCGCGAACCGATCCGCCTGGTGGGCGATCCGCGGCAACCGCGGGCCGTTGGCAGCATCAATCCAGCCATGGATGTCACCCAGGCGCTCACGGATTACGGCCAGCGCATGGCCGATGAACTGGGCAGCCTTTGCGGCTATATCTTCATGCAAAAATCTCCGTCCTGCGGCCTGGAGCGGGTCAAGGTCTACCAGGACCAGGGCCGTCCCGCCGAGCTCAGCGGGCGCGGAATCCATGCCCAGGCGTTCTGCAGCCGCCATCCGGACCTGCCGATGGAAGAAGACGGCCGACTCAATGATCCGGTGCTGCGGGAAAACTTCCTGACCCGGGTGTTCGCCTACAGCGCCTGGCAGGATGTGCTCAGGCAAGGCCTGAGCCGTCGCCGCCTGACCGACTTTCACGCGCGCTACAAATACCTGCTGATGGCCCACAACCCGGAGCAATACAAGGCCCTCGGCACCCTGCTGGGCAACATGGGCCAAAGCGATCCGGCGCAAATCGGCCCACGTTATTTCAGCCAGCTGATGGCGGCCCTGAAAAAGTGCGCCACCCGCCGTACCCACAGCAACGTACTGCAACACATCAGCGGCTATCTCAAGCAAGCCATCAGCCGCGAAGACAAACAGGAAATGCAGCACCTCATCGGCCAGTACCGCCACGGCATCGTGCCGCTGGTGGTGCCGCTGACCCTGCTCAAGCATCACCTGCGCCGGCACCCCGATCCCTACATCGCGCAACAGGTGTACCTGCAGCCGCATCCGGAAAGTCTCAGCCTGCGCAATGCGCTCTGAACCATGAACGATTCGACGTTCGACGACCCGGATGCATCCGCCAGCGAATCCGATCGCGCCCATGGGCAAGGCTGGCTGCCGATTCGCGAGGTGACCCGCCAGACCGGAGTCAACGCCGTCACCCTGCGGGCCTGGGAACGTCGTTACGGGCTGATCGTGCCGCAGCGTACCGCCAAGGGTCACCGGCTGTTTTCGAACGAACACGTGCAACGCATTCTGAAAATCCTGACCTGGCTCAATCGCGGCGTGGCGGTCAGCCAGGTCAAGCACCTGCTGGACGCCGAGCCTGCACTCAGCGAAGCGACCCACAACGACTGGCACCTGCAACGCCAGAGCCTGATCCAGGCCATCAGCCAATTGGCCGAGCGCCAGGTCGACGAAAGCGTCAACCAGGCCATGGCACTCTACCCGCCGCGGACCTTGTGCGAGCACCTGCTGCTACCGCTGCTGGACGAACTCGAACAGCGCTGGCAGGGCCGCTTCGGCATGCAGATGGAGCGGGTGTTTTTCCATTCCTGGCTGCGCAGCAAATTCGCAGTGCGGGTCTATCACAACAACCGCCAACTGCAAGGCGCCCCGCTGCTGCTGATCAATCACTCGGACCTGCCGCTGGAGCCGCACCTGTGGCTCTGCGCCTGGCTGATCAGCAATAGCGACTGCCCGGTGGCAGTCTTCGACTGGCCGCTGCCCCCCGGTGAGCTGGCCCTGGCCGTCGAGCGCCTGAAAGCGCGGGGCGTGCTGCTGTACGCGAGCCAGTCGATCAACCTGCGGCAATTGCCACGTCTGCTCGGCGGCCTCGACTGCCCGGCACTCATCGTCGGCCCCGCGGTGAGCATCCACCCCGCCGAACTGGCCATCTGCACCAACCAGATCGCCAATCTGCACCTCGCCGCAGACCCACTCTCGGCGCACCAGGCCCTGACCGGGCTAGGACTTCTCTAAATGCAGGAACTCCCATGCAACTGATCTGGCTACGCAGCGACCTGCGCCTGCATGACAACACCGCGCTGAGCGCCGCCACCCAGCGCGGGCCGACCGTGGCCCTGTACCTGCTGAGCCCGCGGCAATGGCAGGCGCATGACGATGCACCGTGCAAGGTCGACTTCTGGCTGCGCAACCTGGAGCGACTGAGCAGCGACCTGGCCCGGCTGAACATCCCGCTGCTGATTCGCCAAGCGCCGAGTTGGGAGCAGGCACCCCAGGTGCTGCTGCAACTGTGCCGGGAACTGGCCGTCGAGGCGCTGCACGTCAACGAGGAATACGGCATTCACGAGAGTCGCCGCGATGCGGCGGTAGCCAGCCTGCTGAAGAGCCAGGGCGTGAGCTTCCACAGTTACCTCGACCAGTTGCTGTTCCGGCCCGGCAGTGTGCTGACCAAAAGCGGCGGTTACTTCCAGGTCTTCAGCCAGTTTCGCAAGGTCTGCTACAACCGGCTGCACAGCGCCCTGCCGCCACAGCTGGCGGCTCCCAGGGCGCAAGCCGCGCTGAGGATAAAAGCCGATGCGCTGCCCAGGCAGGTCGAAGGGTTCCCGACACCCGGCCCGCACCTGCAGGCGCTCTGGCCAGCCGGTGAAACCGCGGCGCAACAACGCCTGGCGCATTTTGCCGAGGCCCAACTCGTCCACTACCAGGCCGAGCGCGACCTCCCGGCCAAGCCTGGCACCAGTCAGCTTTCGCCCTACCTCGCCGCCGGTGTGCTGTCGCCACGCCAATGCCTGCACGCGGCGCTGCAAAACAACCGGGGCGAGTTCGCCAGCGGCAGCCCCGGCGCCGTCACCTGGATCAACGAACTGCTCTGGCGCGAGTTCTACAAACACATCCTGGCGGGCTATCCACGGGTGTCCCGGCACCGGGCCTTCCGCCCGGAAACCGAAGCCGTGGCCTGGCGCGATGCCCCCGATGAGCTGGCGGCCTGGCAGCAGGCCCGCACCGGCCTGCCGATCATCGACGCAGCCATGCGCCAGTTGCTGGAAACCGGCTGGATGCACAACCGCCTGCGGATGATCGTGGCGATGTTCCTGACCAAGAACCTGCTGATCGACTGGCGCCAGGGCGAGCGCTTTTTCATGCGCCACCTGATCGACGGCGACCTGGCGGCAAATAACGGTGGCTGGCAATGGAGCTCATCCACCGGCACCGACTCGGCGCCCTACTTCCGGATCTTCAACCCCTTGAGCCAGTCGCAGAGGTTCGACAGCCAAGGGACTTTCATCAGGCACTGGCTGCCAGAGCTGGCGGGGCTGAATGAAAAAGATATCCACAACCCGGCCGCCATCGGCGGTCTGTTCGGCGTGGCCGATTACCCGCGACCGATGGTCGATCTGTCGATGTCCCGCGAACGCGCCCTGGCGGCCTTCAAGAACCTGCCGTCACGGGGCGTTGCCGAGGGGGATCGGGAATAAGGGGACGGCAGGCGTCCGTCAGTGGTTTCACACAGCCTGCGGCCACTGCCTTACACTGCGCGCCTATGACCACTATTCCTGTCACCCAGATCGCCGAAGCGGCGGTCACCTGCTCGAGCTGCGCGGCCTGCTGCTGCCAACTGGAAGTGATGCTGATCACCGAAACCGGGGTGCCCGAGCGTTTTATCGACACCGACGATTGGGGTGGCGAAGTCATGCTGCGGCTGGATGATGGCTGGTGTGCCGCGCTGGATCGCAACAGCATGCTGTGCAGCATCTACGAACAACGGCCGCTGATCTGCCGGGAGTTCGAGATGGGGGAAGTGGACTGCCTCAACGAACGCCGCGGCATCGCCACGGCGTATCGCTGAAAAAGGTCTTACAACGGCATGGTGTAATGCAGCGAGTAGCTCTCTACACCGTCGTTGGGCGTCGCGATACCGGCGTTGGAATAGTGCGTGGCACGGAGACCGACTTCATGCCCGCCGTTGAACCGCAGGCCGAAACCGAAGCGGTCCTCGAACTGGAACGCCGAACCGAGCTTGTTGTCCTCCACCTCGGTGTTGGCGAACACCGCCACGCCGATCCCCGCCTCGATGTAAGGCTTGATGTTCTGCCCGGCAAATTCGTACACCAGCACTGGCGAGAACGACAGGCTGTGGTTGCTGGACTTCTCGTCGCCATCCCAGAAGGTATAGGCGCCGCTCCAGTAGCCGGTCAGGCGACCGACATCGCTTTGCAGCCAGCTTTTGTCCCAATCGAATTGCATGCCCAGGCGATAGGTCTGGGTCGAATCGCCGGTCTGCCCCACCGAAAACTCGACGCCGGCCGCCTGTGCCGAAAAACTTTGCCCCAATAGCGCGGCTGCAAGTGCAGCCAAACAAAACACTCGTCTCATCAGGAACATCCTTTTCAAACGATTTGTATGGTGTTGTACAGATTCCGCAGACACGTTAATAGAAATCAGCGCTTGAACAGAAGTTCAGCGCAAATCAGCGCTTCTGCAGGATTTATTTATAAAGCGAAGCTTTGCACCGCTCCCGCCTCTTTCCAGAGCAACGGCAGGATATGTCTGAAGTGACACGGATCGCCGCTGGTCCAGAACTGAGCCTGGCGTGCAGGCCCCGCGGCCAACAGCTCGCGCTCACCGAGCAGGCGCTCCAGCTGGCGGGCCACCGCAGCCCCGGTATCGATCAGGCTGATGTCCTCGGGGATCATCGACTTGAGCAACGGCTTGAGAAACGGATAGTGAGTGCAGCCAAGGATGATGGTGTCGCAGCCGGCCGCCAGCAGCGGCTCGACATAACCCTGCAGCAGTTGGCGCAACGCGGGGCTGTGCAGGTCACCGGCTTCGATCCGCTCCACCAGGCCCGGGCATGGCCGGGTGATGACCTTGATGTCGGTGGCGAAACGATCGAGCAAGGCGGCGAACTTGGCACTCTGCAAGGTGCCGGTGGTGGCCAGCACGCCGACCACGCCACTGCGGGTCGCGGCGGCAGCCGGCTTGACCGCGGGCTCCATGCCGATGATAGGCCAGTCCGGATAATCCCGACGCAGGTCGGCGACAGCGGCCACGGTCGCGGTGTTGCAGGCCAGGACCAGTGCCTTGGCACCCTGCTCGCGGAAAAACCCGGCGACCAGGCTGCAACGCTGACGGATGAATTCGGGGGTTTTCTCACCGTAGGGAATGTTGCCGCAATCGGCTACATATAGCAGCGACTCATGGGGCAGGCGCTGCTGGATCTCCGCCAGCACCGACAGGCCGCCGACGCCGGAGTCGAAGACGCCGATCGGCGCTTCACGCATGCCGGCCTCCACAGACGCTGCAGCCCGGGTCACGCTTGACCCGCAGTTCACGAAAGCGTGTGCCCAGGGCATCGATCAACAACAGGCGGCCCACCAGCGGCTCGCCGAACCCCACCAGCAGCTTCAACGCCTCGAGCGCCTGCAGGCTGCCCACCAGGCCCACCAACGGCCCGACCACGCCGGCTTCGCTGCAGGTCAGTTCGGCTTCGCTGCCGTGCCCATATAAACAGTGGTAGCACGGGCTCTCGGGACGCCGTGGATCGAACACCGACAGCTGCCCTTCCAGGCGAATCGCCGCGCCGCTGACCAGCGGCTTGCCGGCGGCGACGCAGGCGGCGTTCACCGCCTCGCGGGTCGAGAAGTTGTCGGTGCAATCGAGCACCAGGTCCACCGCCGTGACCGCGGCCGCCAGGGAGTCGGCATCCAGCGCGGTACGATGGGGCACCAGCTGGATTTCGGGATTGATCGCGGACAGGCGACGCATCGCCGAATCGACCTTGCTCAGGCCGACGCTGTCGGTGTCATGGATGATCTGGCGTTGCAGGTTGGTCAGGTCGACCTTATCGAAGTCGGCCAGGTGCAGCTCGCCGACACCCGCGGCGGCCAGGTACAAGGCCACCGGGGCGCCCAGGCCGCCCAGGCCGACGATCAATACGCGGCTGGCCTTGAGTCGCAACTGGCCGTCGATGTCGACGTGCTGCAACAGAATCTGCCGGCTGTAGCGCAGCAACTCCTGATCGTTCAGCACGGCAGGCTTCCTAAGCTGATGCGTTCATGACCGCCCAGGTCGACACGGCTGTGGACCTCGGCGAACCCTTGGCTGAGTAACAGGTCGCGTACGGCCGGCGCCTGGTCGTAGCCATGCTCCAGCATCAGCCAGCCGCCGGCTTCGAGGTGCCCTGGCGCCTGGGCGATGATCAGGCGCAGATCGTCCAGCCCGTCCTTGCCCGCGACCAGCGCGCTCTCCGGCTCGAAACGCACATCGCCGGCTGCAAGATGCGGGTCGGTGTCGGCGATATAGGGCGGGTTACTGATGATCAGTTGATAACGCTCGCCTTGCAAAGCGCTGAACCAATGGCTGTTCAGCACCGTGACATTGTCCAGTTGCAGGCGCTGGCGATTGCGTTCGGCCAGGGCCACGGCCTCCAGCACCCGGTCGACCGCGGTGACCCGCCACGCCGGGCGCTCGCTGGCCAGAGCCAGGGCAATGGCGCCGCTGCCGGTGCCCAGGTCGAGCACCTTGGCCGGCGTGGCGGGCAGCAATTCCAGCGCCGCCTCCACCAGCAATTCGGTGTCGGGACGCGGGATCAGGGTGTGGGGCGCCACTTCCAGATCGAGCTTCCAGAAGCCCTGCTGGCCAAGGATATAGGCCACCGGCTCGCCGGAACGGCGCCGCTGCAAGTAACTGGCGAAGGTCAATGCCGCTTCGCTGGGCACGATCCGCTCGGGCCAGGTGTGCAGGAAGCTGCGCGGCTTGCCCAGGGCAGCGGCCAGCAGCAACTCGGCATCCAGGCGGGCCGTGGGCGAATCGGGCAATTGGGCGGCGCGTAACAGGCTGGCGATGATGGTCATTTATGTTTACTCGCCCAGCGCCGCAAGTTGATCGGCCTGGTACTCGGCCAGAAGTGGCTCAATCACCGCTTCGACGCCACCGGCAAGGATTTCATCGAGGGAGTAGAGGGTCAGGTTGACCCGGTGATCGGTCACCCGACCCTGGGGAAAGTTGTAGGTGCGGATGCGCTCGGAGCGGTCGCCCGAGCCCACCAGCAGCTTGCGTTCGCTGGCGATCGCATTGGCCGCGGCGCTGGTCTGCTGGTCGTTGAGCTTGGCCGACAGCCAGGACATGGCGCGCGCCCGGTTCTTGTGCTGGGAACGTTCTTCCTGGCACTCGACCACGATGCCCGACGGGATGTGGGTAATACGGATCGCCGAGTCGGTCTTGTTGACGTGCTGGCCGCCGGCGCCGGAGGAGCGGTAGGTGTCGATCCGCAGGTCCGCCGGGTTGATCTCGATGGCTTCCTGTTCGTCCGGCTCGGGCAACACCGCCACGGTGCAGGCCGAAGTATGGATGCGGCCCTGGGATTCGGTGGCCGGCACCCGCTGTACACGATGGGCGCCGGATTCGAATTTAAGCTTGCCGTAGACGTTCTCGCCTTCGACCCGGGCGATGACTTCTTTATAGCCGCCGTGCTCGCCCTCGTTTTCCGAGAGGATCTCCAGCCGCCAGCCACGCCGCTCGGCATAACGCGAATACATGCGGAACAGGTCGCCGGAGAAAATCGCCGCCTCGTCGCCGCCGGTGCCGGCGCGGATTTCCAGGAACACGTTGCGCCCATCGTTGGGGTCCTTGGGCAGCAGCATGCGTTGCAGGGTGCTTTCCAGCTCGACCAGTTGCTCCTTGGCCTCGCGGACTTCTTCCACCGCCATTTCGCGCATGTCCGGATCGCTGTCCTTGAGCAGCGCCTGGGCGCCCTCGAGGTCGGCCTGGACCTTGAGTACCTGTTTATAGGTCTCGACGATCGGCTCGACTTCGGCGTACTCCTTGGAATAGGCGCGGAACTTGGCCTGATCGGAAATGACTTCGCCGTCGCCAAGCAACGCGGTCAGTTCCTCGAAACGGTCCTGGAGGACATCCAGCTTATTGAGCAGTGACGCTTTCATTGCGGTTTTTTATCCGAAGAGTCCGAAGCGCCCTCACCGAGGGCAAAGAGTTCCTGGGCCATGGCCAGCGCATCCAGGCGGCCTTCAGCGGTCAGCTTTTTCAACTGGACGCTGGGCGCATGCAGCAATTTGTTGGTCAGGCCGCGAGCCAGTTGCATCAGGACGTCTTCGGCGCTGCTGCCGTTGGCCAGCATGCGCTGGGCCTTTTGCAACTCTTCGTCGCGCAGGCGCTCGCTCTGCTGACGATACGCCTTGAGCACATCCACCGCAGCCAGCTCGCGCAGGCGCACCATGAAGTCCTCGGCGCCGATGTTCACCAGCTCTTCCGCTGCCTGTGCCGCGCCTTGGCGGCTCTTGAGGTTTTCGGCGACCACTTCGTGGAGATCGTCGACGGTATAGAGGTAAACGTCGTCCAACTCGCCGACTTCCGGCTCGATATCCCGGGGAACGGCGATGTCCACCATGAAGATCGGCTTGTGCTTGCGCAGTTTCAGCGCACTTTCCACCGCGCCCTTGCCCAGGATCGGCAGCTGGCTGGCGGTGGAACTGATGACGATGTCGCTGTGCACCAGCTCCTGAGGAATGTCCGACAGCAGCACGGCATGGGCTCCAAACTGTTCGGCCAGGGTACTGGCGCGCTCCAGGGTGCGGTTGGCGACCACGATGCGCTTGACCCCCAGGTCATGCAGGTGGCGGGCGACCAGGGTAATGGTCTCGCCGGCGCCGATCAGCAGTGCCTGGCTGCGCTGCAGATCGCTGAAAATCTGTTTCGCCAGGCTCACCGCGGCAAAGGCCACGGAAACCGGGTTTTCGCCGATGGCGGTGTCGGTGCGCACCTGCTTGGCGGCGCTGAAGGTGGCCTGGAACAGCCGCCCCAGCAGCGGGCCAATGGTTCCGGCCTCACGCGCCACGGCGTAGGCGGATTTCATCTGCCCGAGGATCTGCGGTTCGCCCAGCACCAGCGAGTCCAGCCCCGAGGCAACACGCATCATGTGACGAACGGCCGCATCGTCTTCGTGCACATAGGCACTGGCGCGCAGGTCTTCGAGGCTCAGATGGTGGTACTCGGCCAGCCAGCGCAGCACGACATCCGCCGAAAGGTGATCCTGTTCTATATAGAGTTCACTGCGATTGCAGGTGGAGAGGATCGCAGCTTCGCGGCTGTCGGTGAGGCGGCAGAGCTGCTGCAAGGCCTCAACCAACTGCTCAGGGGTAAAGGCCACGCGCTCGCGGACGTCTACTGAAGCAGTCTTGTGGTTAATACCGAGTGCGAGGAAGGCCATTCAAGGTCGCTGATGATGTCGAGAAGCCGACAATTGTCCTACTTCGAAAGATTCAGAACAACCACTGCCGACTATTGTCCCAATAGACTGCCTCTGTAAGGCATCCGCTGAGTCTCGGTTATGTTTGGCCGAAGGCTTGTGTCATGATGATCCGACCGCAGGTTAGTCGTCCTCTTCCTATATGAATAGATCTTCCGCGTTGCTCCTCGCTTTTGTCTTCCTCAGCGGCTGCCAGGCCTTGGCACCCGTTTCACCGGACGCTACACCGCCGGTCGAAGACAGCACACCGGCTCCTGAAAAGCCCAAGGTTTACTCCTCGTTCAGCGAAGACACGATCTTCAGCCTGCTGAGCGCGGAACTGGCTGGCCAACGCAATCGTTTCGACATTGCCCTGGACAACTATGTCACCCAGGCCATCAACACCCAGGACCCGGGCATCTCCGAGCGGGCGTTTCGCATCGCCGAATACCTGGGCGCCGACCAGGCTGCGCTGGACACCGCGCTGATCTGGGCGAAAAACGCCCCGGACGACCTGGAAGCCCAGCGCGCCGCCGCCATCCAGCTGGCCCGCACCGGGCGTTACGACGAATCCATGGTCTATATGGAGAAAGTCCTGCAGGGCAAGGGCGATACCCATTTCGATTTCCTCGCGCTGTCGGCCGCCGACACCGACCAGGACACCCGCAACGGTCTGATGAAAAGCTTCGACCGCTTGCTGCAAAAACACCCGAACAACGGCCAGTTGGTCTTCGGCAAGGCGCTGCTGCTGCAACAGGACGGCGACACCCGCGAAGCCCTGAAACTGCTGGAGCAGAACCCGCCGGAAGAAGGCGAAATCGCGCCGATACTCCTGCGCGCCCGCCTGCTGCAAAGCCTCAGCCGCGCCGACGAAGCCCTGCCGCTGCTGGAAAAAAGCATTCGCAAATACCCGGACGACAAGCGCCTGCGCCTGACTTATGCACGCATGCTGGTCGAGCAAGATCGCATGGACGACGCCAAGGCCCAGTTCTCCAGCCTGGTCCAGCAGTATCCGGAAGACGACGAGCTGCGTTACTCCCTGGCGCTGGTCTGCCTGGAAGCCAAGGACTGGGAAGAAGCCAAGGGTTACCTGGAAGACCTGATCGCCCGGGAAAGCCATGTCGATTCGGCGCACCTGAACCTGGGCCGCATCGCCGAAGAACTCAACGACCCGCAGGGCGCGCTGGCGGAATACGGCCAGGTCGGCCCAGGTAACGACTACCTGCCGGCACAATTGCGCCAGGCCGATATCCTGATGAACAACGGCCGTACCGCCGAAGCCGAAAAACGCCTGGCCGCCGCCCGCGACACCCAGCCGGACTACGTCATCCAGCTGTACCTGATCGAAGCCGAAACCCTGTCCGCCAACAAACAGGGCGACAAGGCCTGGAAGATTCTCCAGCAAGCCCTGCAGCAATACCCGGACGACGTGAACCTGCTCTACACCCGGGCGATGCAGGCCGAGAAGCGCAATGACCTGGCGCAGATGGAAAAAGACCTGCGCCTGATCATCAAGCGCGAGCCGGACAACGCCATGGCATTGAACGCCCTCGGCTACACCCTGTCGGATCGTACGACCCGCTACGCCGAAGCCAAGGCCCTGATCGAACAGGCCCATCAGCTGACCCCGGACGATCCGGCGGTGCTCGACAGCCTGGGCTGGGTGAACTATCGCCTGGGCAACCTCGCGGAAGCCGAACGCCTGCTGCGCCAGGCGCTGGAACGCTTCCCCGACCAGGAAGTCGCCGCGCACCTGGGCGAAGTGCTCTGGGCCAACGGCAAGCAACGCGAAGCCAAGCAGATCTGGAGCAAGTTCCTCAAGGACCAGCCCGACAGCCCTATCCTGCGCAGTACCATCAAGCGCCTGACCGGATCAGAGACCCTTTAAGACTATGTTTTTGCGCCACCTTATCGTTTTCAGCTTTATCGCTCTGCTCGCCGGCTGCTCGGGTTTCGGTACCCGCGAATCCGTCGAGGGCCACGGCAGCCCTGCGCTATGGCGCGAACACAAGCAGCAGTTGACTGGTCTCGACGGCTGGCAGATCAACGGCAAGATCGGCATTCGTGCACCCAAGGATTCGGGCAGCGGCACCTTGTTCTGGCTGCAGCGCCAGGATTACTACGATATCCGCCTGTCCGGCCCGCTGGGTCGTGGCGCCGCCCGCCTGACCGGTCGTCCCGGCCAGGTCGCGCTGGAAGTCGCCAACCAGGGACGTTATGAAGCGCCAACCCCGGAAGCCCTGCTCGAAGAACAGCTGGGCTGGAACCTGCCGGTCTCGCATCTGGCCTGGTGGGTTCGCGGGCTGCCCGCCCCCGACAGCAAGAGCCGCCTGACCCTGGATGGCGACAGCCGCCTGTCCAATCTCGAACAGGACAACTGGCAGGTCGAGTACCTGAGTTATGCACAACAGAGCGGTTACTGGCTGCCCGAGCGGATCAAGCTGCATGGCCGCGACCTTGACGTCACGCTGGTGATCAAGGAATGGCAACCACGCAAGCTGGGGCAGTAAGCATGAACGCACCACGACTGACCCTGCCCTCCCCGGCAAAACTCAATCTGATGCTGCACATCCTCGGTCGCCGGGAAGACGGCTATCACGAATTGCAGACGATCTTTCAGTTTCTCGATTACGGCGATGAAATCACCTTCGCCGTGCGCGATGACGGCGTCATTCGCCTGCATACGGAGTTCGCCGGCGTCCCCCACGACAGCAACCTGATCGTGCGGGCGGCCAAGCAGCTTCAGGAACAGTCCGCGTGCCCGCTGGGGATCGACATCTGGATCGAGAAAGTCCTGCCCATGGGCGGCGGCATCGGTGGCGGCAGCTCCAATGCGGCGACCACCCTACTGGGCCTGAATCACCTCTGGCAACTGGGCTGGGACGAAGATCGCCTGGCCGCGCTGGGCCTTTCCCTGGGCGCCGATGTGCCGGTTTTCGTGCGCGGGCATGCGGCTTTCGCCGAGGGCGTGGGAGAGAAACTCACCCCGGTAGACCCCGAGGAGCCCTGGTATCTCGTGCTGGTGCCGCAAGTCTCTGTAAGTACAGCAGAAATTTTTTCAGATCCGCTGTTGACACGTGACACTCCGCCCATTAAAGTGCGCCCCGTTCCCAAGGGAAACAGCAGAAATGACTGCTTGCCGGTGGTTGCAAGGCGTTATCCAGATGTACGTAACGCATTGAATTTGTTAGGTAAATTTACCGAAGCAAAACTGACCGGGACTGGAAGTTGTGTGTTTGGGGGCTTCCCAAGCAAAGCTGAAGCTGATAAAGTCTCGGCCCTTCTTACAGAGACCCTTACAGGGTTTGTAGCAAAAGGAAGCAACGTTTCGATGTTGCATCGCAAGCTGCAAAGTCTGCTCTAAAAGGAACCAAGTGCCAGGCACTTGATGCAACAGATACAGGGGCGTCGCCAAGCGGTAAGGCAGCAGGTTTTGATCCTGCCATGCGTTGGTTCGAATCCAGCCGCCCCTGCCATTTTCCTTATACTCATCCAGGTATACCCTCAGCCTTCAGGTACTGCGCGTGTCCAAGATGATGGTCTTTACGGGGAACGCTAACCCCGATCTGGCTCGGCGTGTCGTACGTCAGCTGCATATCCCTCTCGGTGACATCTCTGTCGGTAAGTTTTCCGACGGCGAAATTACCGCTGAGATCAATGAAAATGTCCGTGGTAAAGACGTCTTCATTATTCAGCCGACCTGCGCTCCGACCAACGATAACCTGATGGAACTCGTCGTGATGGCTGATGCCTTCCGCCGCTCCTCAGCGACTCGAATCACTGCTGTAATTCCTTACTTTGGTTATGCCCGTCAGGATCGCCGTCCGCGTTCCGCACGTGTGGCTATCAGCGCGAAAGTCGTGGCTGACATGCTTACCGTAGTCGGCATCGACCGTGTTCTCACGGTTGATCTGCATGCTGACCAGATTCAGGGCTTCTTCGATATTCCGGTAGATAACATCTACGGCTCCCCGGTTCTGGTGGATGACATCGAAGACCAACGTTTCGAAAACCTGATGATCGTCTCCCCGGACATTGGTGGCGTCGTGCGTGCACGTGCCGTTGCCAAATCCCTGGGCGTGGATCTCGGGATCATCGACAAGCGCCGTGAGAAAGCCAATCACTCTGAAGTGATGCATATCATCGGTGACGTTGAAGGCCGTACCTGCATCCTGGTTGACGACATGGTCGATACCGCCGGCACCCTGTGCCACGCGGCCAAGGCCCTGAAAGAGCATGGCGCTGCCAAGGTCTTTGCCTACTGCACACACCCTGTGCTGTCGGGTCGAGCAATCGAGAACATTGAAAATTCCGTGCTGGACGAGCTGGTGGTGACCAACACCATCCCGCTGTCCGCTGCAGCACAAGCCTGTGCGCGTATCCGTCAACTGGATATCGCACCGGTTGTTGCCGAAGCGGTTCGCCGTATCAGCAACGAAGAATCGATCAGCGCGATGTTCCGCTAGGGCCCTGCCCTAGCCTGACATCTCGATGACGAAAAGCGCCCCGCCCCAGCATTCCTGTTGGGGCGGGGCTTTTTTGCCCATATCGCCTTTAGCGCTGGTCGCAAACGCTGGGGCGAGTGTGGTTATTTTGGAGATACAACATGAACGATTTTACTCTGAATGCTGAAGTGCGTTCCGACCTGGGGAAAGGTGCGAGCCGCCGCCTGCGTCGTCTCGCAAGCCTGGTTCCAGCTGTAGTTTACGGTGGCGACAAAGCCCCTGAATCCATCAGCATGCTGGCCAAAGAAGTTGCCAAACTGCTCGAAAACGAAGCGGCTTTCAGCCACGTTATCGAACTGAACGTTGGCGGCACCAAGCAAAACGTCGTGATCAAGGCGCTGCAACGTCACCCGGCCAAAGGCCACGTGATGCACGCTGACTTCGTACGCGTTGTTGCTGGTCAGAAACTGACCGCTATCGTTCCAGTGCACTTCATCAACGAAGCTGCTCCGGTCAAGAAAGGCGGCGAGATTTCGCACGTTATCGCTGAAATCGAAGTGTCCTGCCTGCCGAAAGACCTGCCTGAGTTCATCGAAGTCGACCTGGGCGACGCTGAAATCGGCACCATCGTTCACCTGTCGAACCTCAAGGCCCCTAAAGGCGTTGAGTTCGTTGCTCTGGCTCACGGTAACGACCTGGCTGTTGCCAACGTTCACGCTCCACGTGTTGCTCCAGAAGCTGCAGAAGGCGCTGCAGAGTAATTCACTCTGCTTGCCGGAGTTACCGGAAACATCGCGGACTGGAACGTAGCGAGAAAGCGGGCGGGAACGCGGAGTTTACATAATGGTAAATGAGCACTTGTCGTCCACTTTCGCCGCACACTCCAGTCGCGGCGATGTTATCCACAACTCCAAGGAAGGGCCCCTATCGTGACTGCCATCAAACTGATCGTTGGCCTGGGTAATCCAGGCGCCGAATACGAACAGACCCGGCATAACGCAGGGGCCCTTTTTGTTGAGCGCATCGCCGAGAAACAAGGCGTCAACCTTGTGGCCGATCGCAAATATTTCGGCCTGACCGGGCGTTTTTCGCACCAGGGTCAGGACATTCGTCTGCTGATACCCACCACCTACATGAACCGCAGCGGCCAGGCCGTGGCGGCATTGGCCGGTTTCTTCCGCATCAAGCCCGAAGAAATCCTGGTGGCGCATGACGAACTCGACCTGCCACCCGGCGTCGCCAAGCTCAAACAGGGCGGCGGGCATGGCGGGCACAACGGGTTGCGCGACATCATCGCGCAACTGGGCAACCAGAATACCTTTCACCGCTTGCGGCTTGGCATCGGCCACCCAGGCGTCGCCAGCATGGTCTCGAACTTTGTCCTGGGTCGTGCGCCACGCGCCGAACAGGAAAAGCTCGATGCCAGCATCGATTTTGCCCTCGGCGTGCTGCCGGATATCTTCGCCGGTGAATGGAACCGGGCGATGAAAAACCTGCACAGCCAGAAGGCCTGACTCTTATCCGAGGGGAAACACCATGGGATTCAACTGCGGCATCGTCGGCCTGCCTAACGTCGGCAAGTCCACCCTGTTCAACGCCCTGACCAAATCCGGTATCGCGGCCGAGAACTTCCCCTTCTGCACCATCGAGCCGAACAGCGGCATCGTGCCGATGCCGGATCCGCGCCTGGATGCCCTGGCCGCCATCGTGGTGCCCGAGCGCGTGCTGCCGACCACCATGGAGTTCGTCGACATCGCCGGCCTGGTGGCGGGCGCCTCGAAAGGTGAAGGCCTGGGTAACAAGTTCCTGGCCAACATCCGCGAAACCGATGCCATCGCCCACGTGGTCCGCTGCTTCGAAGACGACAACGTGATCCACGTGTCCAACAGCGTCGACCCGAAACGCGACATCGAGATCATCGACCTGGAACTGATCTTCGCCGACCTCGACAGCTGCGAAAAACAACTGCAGAAAGTCGCGCGCAACGCCAAGGGCGGTGACAAGGACGCCGTGGCGCAGAAAGCCCTGCTCGAGCAACTGATCGCGCACTTCACCGAAGGCAAGCCAGCACGCAGCCTGATGAAGAACATGAGCGCCGACGAAAAAGCGGTGATCAAAGGCTTCCACCTGCTGACCACCAAGCCGGTCATGTACATCGCCAACGTTGCTGAAGACGGTTTCGAAAACAACCCGCACCTTGATGTGGTCAAGGCCATCGCCGAAGAAGAAGGCGCCGTGGTGGTGCCGGTCTGCAACAAGATCGAAGCGGAAATCGCCGAACTTGAAGACGGCGAAGAGAAAGACATGTTCCTCGAAGCCCTGGGCCTCGAAGAACCTGGCCTGAACCGCGTGATCCGCGCCGGCTACGAAATGCTGCACCTGCAGACCTACTTCACCGCCGGCGTCAAGGAAGTGCGCGCCTGGACCGTCCGCGTCGGCGCTACCGCTCCGCAAGCCGCTGCCGTGATCCACACCGACTTCGAGAAAGGCTTCATCCGCGCCGAAGTGATCGCCTACAACGACTTCATCCAGTTCAAGGGTGAAGCCGGTGCCAAGGAAGCCGGCAAATGGCGCCTGGAAGGCAAGGAGTACATCGTCAAGGACGGCGACGTGATGCACTTCCGCTTCAACGTCTGACCTGACTTTGCGAAATGCCCCGTGGCTTGAAACTCAAGCCACGGGCTCGCCGATAGGACTCCTGCCCTGCTGGCTGCTACCCCTCCTTACTCCCCCCTAATTACCAATGTTCTCCGGACATCCCCTCTCCGCCGAAGCCCCATGCCCGCCGTCTGGCCAACGCTTGTTTTGCCTGAGCGCCACGGACACTTCATCGCGCCACGCGACAGGAGTACCCTGCATCCCTCTGACACAGGCAGATACTTGCATGCGTTCTGCTTAACTCTATGCACTCGCTCACGCTACGCACGGACAGGGCCCCGCCACAGATGCAAAAGAAAGTTATCGTCGTCGACGATCACCTGCTGACACTGATCGGCATTCGAGCGTCGCTCAGCGATGACAACACGCTGCAGATCGTCGGCGAGGCCCAGGATGTCGAAGGGCTTTTCCAGCTGTTGGCCGAACAGCCCTGCGACCTGGTCATCACCGACCTGATGATGCCCCACAGCCAACAGGCCGATGGCATCCGCCTGATCGAGCAATTGCGCCGGCGTTATCCGGCCATTGCGATCATCGTGGTGACCATGCTCAACAACCCGGCGCTGCTGGCCTCGATCCTCAAGCTGGGCGTCCAGGGGCTGATCAGCAAGCGCGGGGTACAGGGCGACCTGCAGATGGCGGTTCGCGCCAGCCAGGCCAAACCCTTCATCTCCCCGTCCATCAAGCATCTGCTCAACCCCGGCCAGCCCCTGAGCGAGATCGAACAACTGTCCCCTCGCGAAGTCGAGGTCTTGCGCCTGTACGGCGCCGGGCTGTCGGTCAATGAAATAGCCCTGCACCTCAACCGCTCCAAGCAGACCATCAGCAGCCAGAAAAGCAGCGCCATGCGCAAACTGGGCCTGGATAACAACGCCAGCCTGTACCTGTACATCCAGGAAGTCGGGCTGACCTGAGACTATGCCTACCCCTCTAGCGGGCCTGTCGCGTCTGACCCTCTGGATCACGCTCTTGCTGACCAGCGTTGCTTCCCTGGGCGCCACCGAGCCTGAGCCTGCGCCGCTGTCCCTGGCCACGCTGATGGCCCTGCGTCAGACACTGCCCCCGCGCCCGTTACGGGTCGCCGAAGTGAGCGCCTCCAACGAGCGACCCGAGCCGCGCGGCAACGTTGTCCTCAACCAGATCACCAACGACTACCTGGAACACATCAGCCAGTTTCTCGAACTGCCGATCCAGCGCGTGCCCTACCCTACGGTGGACACCGCCATCGCCGCCCTGACCAGCGGGGACATCGACCTGATGCCCCGCGCCACCGAATACGAAAGGAAGCAACCCGGGTTCATCTACAGCCTGCCCTACCTGGACAACGAGCCGATCATCGTCGGCCGCATCGCCGACAAGGACCTGCCCCCGGACCTGGCGGGCAAGCGCGTGCTGGTCCCGGCCTACTATGTACAGGCCGAAACGGTCGCCAAGGCCTACCCCAAGGCCGAACTGATTGTGATCAAAAGCATTATCGAAGGCCTGCAACGCCTGGCCGACGGCGAGGCCGACGCGCTGATCGGCGATCAGCTGCGCAGCAACTTCTACATGCGCAGCCTGGCCAACCTCAAGCTGCAGAACAAATACGTCGCCGACCTGCCGGCCATGGGCTTCAGCTTCGCCGCACAGGGGCATGAAGAGAATCTGGTCACCCTGATCAACGCCTCGCTGAAGACGGTGACCCGGGAGCGCAAGCAAGAGATCTTGCAGCACTGGGAACGCTCGCCCTGGCTGTTCGCGCCGACCGACTCCTTCGCCCTCAACAGTGCGGAAGACAGCTGGCTCAAGCGCCTTCCGTCGCTGAACCTGATCGCCCGCCAAATCCCCAATTACCTGTATCGCAATGCCGACGGCCAATGGGCCGGGCTGGCATTCAATGTGCTGCGCAGCCTGGCCGACGACTATCAGCTGCAACTGAACATCATCGACAGCCAGTCGCCGGAAATCGATCGGCAGCGCCTGGAGCGCGACGAGGCGCAAATCGCCCTGTCATTGGTACCGACCCCGGTCCGACAAAAGAGCCTGCTGTTCAGCGATGGCTTCGGCACCGAATACTGGGCCTTCGTTACCCGCCAGGGCGCCAGTTCCCCCAGCTCACTGGCGGCCCTGGGCGGCAGGCGCCTGGCACTCCAGGCCGGGCATCCCCTGCAGCACCTGCTCCAGAGCCGCTACCCGAGCATCGAACTGGTGCTCACCGACAATTACGATCAGGCCGTGCAATTGGTGGAACAGGGCATGGTCGACGCCATGCTGAACAGCGCCGCCGATGCCCGGCACATGACCAACCCGGGGCTGCGCGCCGGCAAGCAGTTCCAGGCCCAGCCCGAGCCGCTGGTGTTCGCCGTATCGGCCGAGCACCCCGAACTCCTGAGCATCCTCAACAAGCTCCTGTACTCGTTGAAGAACTCGGATGGCAACCAGGACCGTATCAGCGTTCTGGCACGACCCGCGACCAAGGGTTCGCTCTGGGACTATCTGCCGAAATGGCTGTGGCAGACCGCTGCACTGGTCCTGGTGCTGGTGTTGCTGTCCTTGCACTGGAACTGGCGCCTGCGGATTCAGATTCGCAAGCGGCGCGCCGCGCAGAACCAGCTCAAGGACCAACTGGCCTTCCAGTTCGCCTTGCTCAACGGCTTGCCCATTCCCCTTTACGTACGCGACCTGCAGGGGCGCCTGAGCACCTGCAACCACGCCTATGAGCAGTTCTTCGGCCAATCCCTGGACGAGATCCGCGGCACCACGCCCCAGGAGCAAGGCATAAGCCCACCCGCGCTGGCCCGGGAGCTGGAAGAACAGCACCAACGGCTGCTGGATAACCGCCAGTCGCAGTTCCTCGACAGCGTGATCGAGGTCGGCGGCAAGACCCATCATATCTACCAATGGCTGGTGCCCTTCTACACCGCGCTCGGCAAACAGCAGGGGCTGCTGGGCGGCTGGATCGACATCAGCGTGCGCAAGCACCTGGAAAACAAACTGCTCGAAGCCCAGCAACAGGCGCTCGACGCCAGCGCGGCGAAAAGCCAGTTCCTCGCGACCATGAGCCATGAGCTGCGCACCCCGCTGAATGCCATGGTCGGCCTGCTGGAGCTGGAAACCAGCGGCTCGTCCAAGCCTTCGCAAAACCTCAGCATTGCCCAGCAGTCGGCGCAATCGATGATCGACCTGATCGGCAATATTCTCGATCTGGACAAGGTCGAAACCGGCCAGATGGAACTGGCGTCCAGCCCCACCGCGCTCGCCCCGTTGCTGGAAAACTGCCTTGAGCTGTTCGCTGCCCAGGCCCGGAAAAAGCACCTGGAGCTGAGACTGGAACACCACCTGGACCCGCAGCGGCGCTATCAGGTGGACGCCATGCGCCTGACGCAAATCCTCCATAACCTGCTGTCCAACGCCCTGAAGTTCACCGATCACGGATGGGTCGAACTGCAGGTCCGGGAACTGGACGTGGCCCCGCGCCAGAGCCGGTTGATATTCCAGGTCAACGACAGCGGTATCGGCATCGCCGAGGAGCTCCAGCCACAGATCTTCGCGCCCTACCAGCAAGCCCATGCGCAGATCGCCCACCTGCACGGCGGCTCCGGCCTGGGCCTGAGCATCTGCAAACAGTTGGTCGAACTCATGGGTGGCACCATCCGACTCGACAGCGCCCCCGACCAGGGTTGCCGGGTCAGCTTCGAACTGATCCTGCCCTGGCAGCTTGCCGAGGACGAGGCGCAGCAGGCCGCTCATGACGCTGCGGCGGTCGCCGCGCTGAATGTGCTGATCGTCGACGACGTCTCCACCAACGGCCTGGTGCTCGAGCAACAACTGCTCAGGCTCGGCCATCGGGGAACTTATGTCAGCAGCGGCAAGGCGGCCCTGCAGGCCTGGGAAAAGGGTGACTTCGATGTGCTGATCACCGACTGCAACATGCCGGACATGGACGGCTATGCCCTCACCCGCACCATACGGGCCGCGGAACAGGCGCGCGGCCTGCCAAGGCTGCCGATCATCGGCTACACCGCCCGGGCCCTGGCGGATGAAAGGCAGCGTTGCCAGGCGGCCGGCATGGACGACCTGATGATCAAGCCCATCGTCCTCGAACGCCTGCGGGAAATGCTTGGCGGGCTGAAAGCGCTCGGCTTCCTTCCCCAAACCACAACCGCTTTACCCCTCGCCCCACCCGAGCCTGCCTCCGACCAGGCGGCTCCCGCGACCTTCGACCTGTCCCAGCTGGGGGTTTTCCAGAATGATCCACAGCTCAAGGAACGCTTGCTCCAGGAGCTGCGCCGGAACCTGGAACAGGAGCATGAGCTGTTGAGCAGCCCGCTGCCCGACACGCCGGACTTCCTCGAACAGTGGGTCCACCGGGTCAGCGGGCTGGCCTGCACCGTCGATTCGCCAGCCTTGATGCGGGCCTGCCTCGACCTGCAACTCGCAGCCCGCCAGGGTACGCAGAATATGGATGGCCAACGCGAAGCCGTGCTGTCCGTCATCGAACGCATGCTGCGCGACATCGAACGCCACGGCTGACCCGCTCCGGGCAGCCCTGCGCAACGCATCCCGCCCTGGGCGACGCCCGGGTCGGCGCCCTGAAACATCTTGTTCCATTCCCTCCCCGCGCCTTTCGTACTCGTCTCATACAAGCCCGCACGCCTGCTCGGCATCCTAGGCGCCCTTCGTTACCGGGCACTGCCAGCCATGGGCAACCCTGGTCGCGTCTTGCAGCGGCCGGCATCGAAGACCTCAAAAAAAAACCATTTCATATACATAAATCAAGGTGATTCGATGCCTCATAACAACCGCGTCAACGCCATGCGCAAGCTGCCGTTGGCCATCACCCTCGGTCTGGTTTCGTTGGCCACTCAACAAGCCTTCGCCCACGGGTATGTCGAGAGCCCAAAATCCCGTGCCTTCATGTGCTCCGCAACCGGCGGCAACCTCAACCGCGATTGCGGCCCCGTCACTTACGAGCCGCAAAGTGTCGAGTACTCGCCATCGGTCCAGCATCACTATCCCAAGGATTACTGCTCGGGCGACTTCACTAAATGCGGTCCGGCGAACGGCACCATCCCGGCGGGCGGCATCACCAGCTTCTCCCAACTCAACGAGCAGACGGCGACCCGCTGGCAGAAAACCACGATCAAGCCGGGCATGAATGAATTCACCTGGTACTACTCCGCCGGTCACGCCAGCGCCTACTACCAGTTCTACATCACCAAGAAGGACTGGAACCCGAACCAGCCGCTGACCCGCGACTCCTTCGAGATGACCCCGCTGCTCAATGAAAGCGCCGGCGGCGCGCGTCCGCCAGCCGGTGGCAGGACCAAGCACAAGGTCAACATCCCGGCCGATCGCAGCGGTTACCACGTGATCCTGGCGACCTGGAAAATCGCCGACACCGCCGCCACCTTCTACCAGGCCATCGACGTCAACATCGACAACGATGGCGCGCCGATTCCTGACTGGAAGATCCTCGGCGCGGTGCAGCCTGAACAACTGCGTGTCGGCGACAAGGTCAGCACCCGCGTGTTCACCAATGCCGGCGAGCAACAGAACCGCCAGACCCGCCTGAGCATCGAGACCGCGGAACAGGCCCAGGCCAACACCTGGCCGTTCCTGTTGGCGCAGCAGGTCAACAAGGCCAATGCCGGCTACGTAATGGGCGAACTCAACGCCAATAACGAAGTCGTGCCCAACTACGGCAAGAACACCCTGTACGCCAAGAACAACAGCGACGTGGTACGCGTGGAAATCCAGAAAGAGCAGCCGAGCATTCCTGGCGAGCTGAAGCTGTCCGGCCTGCAGGCCGAGTACACCCTGAAGGACAACGCCACCGACCTGCACTTCAACGCCATTGCCCAGGGCGGCAAGTACACCATCAGTTCGACGGTCTTCAACGGCAAGAATGAAAGCATCGCTCACGTGCAAGCCGAGCCTGGCAACAACACCCCGCACTTCTCCATCCCGCTGCGTAACGTCAGCGAAGGCGAATACGACGTGGTGGTCGTGGCCAAGCCGGAAAAAGGCGAGCAGCTGCAACAAAGCCAGCGCATCACCCTGAAAGCCGAGGAAGTGGGCGGCGGTGATTACGACTTCGTCTTCCCCAAAGGCCTGACCGGCTACAAGGCCGGCACCAAGGTCCTGGCCAAGGACGGCAACGTCTATGAGTGCAAGCCGTTCCCTTACAGCGGCTACTGCATCCAGTGGAACGCCGGCGCCACCCAGTTCGAGCCTGGCGTTGGCAGCAACTGGAAAGACGCCTGGATTCGCAAGTAATCCATAACCTGACCAACCGCAGCGTGGTGCCTCGGCACCGCGTTGCGGACCTTGGGAATCGACATGAACCACCCTCACTACTCAAGACCGCGCAGGCTGCTGCACTGGTTGTTCGCCGCCGTTGTCCTGTGGGCCACGATCAGCGGCTATACCAGCGCCCTGTTGCAGCCGTCGCCCTCGGTCCGGCAGGCGATCGCCTTTATCAACGTCTCGCTGACCACCCTGCTGGTGCCGCTGTTCGTCTTGCGGCTGTTCTACCTCATGCGTCATCCCGCTCCGCCGGCGCCTGCCCACCAGAGCGCGGCTGAACGCCGCCTGGTGCATGCCGGGCATGCCGCCCTGCTGGTCACCCTCGGCACCGTGCTGTTCAGCGGCGTGCTGATGATGTCGCGCCCGATCGACCTGTTCGGCCTGCAACTCCCGCAACCTTTGCAGGACCCGGCGGCCATCACCTTTTTCGAGGAGCTTCACCACTACAGCTGCATGGCCCTGGCCCTGCTGGTGGCCGGCCATATCGCCGCGGTGATCCTCCACCAACTGCGCGGCCATGGCGTGCTCAGACGCATGCTGCCGAAACGCCCATGAAGACGCTGCTCTCATGGCGCCCGCGTTGGCTCGGGCAACGCTGCCTGCTTCCCGCCAGCCTGGTCGCCCTGGGCCTGTGGCTGGCCTGGCTCGGCCTCGACAGCTGGACCTACCGGCAAGTGCTGGCGGGCCAGCCGGTGCCGGCCGCGGTACCGAGTGCCAGCGCCGAAAAGCTCCTGCCCGCGCCCCTGGACGATCACAACATCGCCAGGGTCTTCGGCGCCGTGCCGGTCGAATTCGACAGCGCGCAGGCCAGCCTGCCGCTGGTCCTGCTCGCCAGCCTGCTGGGCAACCAGCCCGAGCAATCCAGGGCACTGATCCAGCATGCCGACAGCCGGGCCTTCTACTCCCCGGGCGAACGCCTGCCCGACGGCACGCTGCTCAAGAGCGTCAGCGCCGACCAGGTCGTGGTGCTGCGTAACGGCCGTGAACAGAACCTGCTGCTGCCCGGGCGCCAGATGCACCTGCTCAGCCCCCAGACAACCCCTCCGGAGGTCGCCGACCGAAAAGCCACGGCCCTTCTGCAAGCGATAGAGAACACACCATGAAACTGTCCAAGATTGCCGGCGCCGTGCTCAGCCTCGGCCTCCTGCTGAATGCCTTGCCCAGCAGCGCGGCCCTCACCACCCAGCACCTGTGGACGCTGAACATGAAGGACGCCGAACTGCGCGACCTGGCCAGCGAGGTCGGGGAAATCACCGGCAAGACCCTGGTGGTCGATGCCCGCCTGCAAGGCAAGGTCAGCGTGCAATCGTCCAATGCCCTGGACAAGGACGGGATCTACTCGCTGTTCCTCAGCGTGCTGCGCAGCCAGGGTTTCGTCGCCCTGGACCAGGGCGACCGGGTGCTGATCGTGCCGGCGGTGGAAGCCAAGACCAAATCCAGCGAGCAATCGGGCGATGAGTTCGTGACCCGGGTCCTGGACCTGCGCAACGCCAACGCCGCGGAAATCTCCGGGGTGGTCCGCCCGCTGGTGAGCGATGACGCCTATGTCGCGCCCTCGGCCAGCTCCAACGCCCTGGTGGTTTCCGACAGCGCCAGCAACGTCGAGCGCATCCGCCAGGTGGTCAGCGAGCTGGACCAGGCCGGCAACCGCTCGTTCAGCACCGTGGCCCTCAAGCACGCCTGGGCCAGCGACGTGGCCCGCACCCTGAACGAAAGCATCAGCCAGACGGGCAACGGCCCCAGCGATGCCAAGGCGGTGGGCGACGCCCGCAGCAACCGGGTGATCCTCGCAGGCAACACCCAGGCCCGCCAGCGCATGGCCGAGCTGGTCAGGGCCATCGACGTGCCGAGCAATGCCAACGACAGCGCGCGGGTGGTGCGCCTGCACCACAGCGATGCCAAGCAGCTGTCGAAGCTGCTCAACGGCATCGGCAAGCGCCTGGACGACGGCAATCGCGGTGGCGGCGAAGGCAAGGGCAGCGGCAACTCGATACTGGTGAGCGCCGACGAAAGCCAGAACGCCCTGGTGCTGATGGCCGACCCGGCGCAACTGAGCATGCTCGACAAAGTCATCACCCAGCTGGACCAGCCACGGGCCCAGGTGCTGGTGGAAGCGGCCATCGTCGAAGTCAGCGGCGACATCAACGAAGCCCTCGGCGTGCAATGGGCGGCGCGCGCCGGCAACGTCGCCGGCGGCACCAATTTCAGCGGCACCGGGCTGTCGATCGGTACCCTGCTAGGGAATGGCAAGGACAAGAACATCACCCTGCCGGACGGCGCCATCATCGGCATCGGCACCAGCAATTTCGGCGCGCTGGTCACCGCCCTGTCCAGCGACTCCAAGAACAACCTGCTGTCCACCCCGAGCCTGCTGACCCTGGACAACGAAGCGGCGGAAATTCTCGTCGGCCAGAACGTGCCGTTCCAGACCGGCTCGTACACCACCGACACCGCCGGCGCCAGCAACCCCTTCACCACCGTGGAACGCCAGGACGTCGGCGTGACCCTCAAGGTGACGCCGCACATCAACGAGGGCAACACCCTTCGCCTGAAAGTCGAGCAGGAAAGCTCGGAACTGGCCAGCGCCCCGCCCGGCATCACCACCAGCGACGTGATCACCAACAAGCGTTCGGTGAAAAGCACCATCCTCGCCGACGACGGCCAGATCATCGTGCTCGGCGGCCTGATCAAGGACAACGTCAAGACCCAGGTCAGCAAGGTACCGGTGCTGGGCAGCATTCCCCTGCTCGGCCGGCTGTTCACCAGTACCAAGGACGTCACCGAAAAGACCAACCTGATGGTCTTCCTGCGGCCGACCCTGGTACGGGGCAGCGCCGATGCCATCAACGTCAGCCAGCGCAAGTACAACGACCTGCGCAAGCTGCGCGCCAACGGTGACAGCCGCAGCGGCCTGGCCCTGCCGGCCGACTCGCGTCAATTGTTCGATGCGGCCCCGCAGGATGGGACCATCGACATGCGCGCCAGAGAGCCACGCCGATGAACCCGGTCGCGCGCCTGCCCTTCGGTTTCGCCAAGCGCCATGGGGTCCTGCTGGAGCCCATGGAGAGCGGCCTGCGGCTTTATTGCCGGGCCGACACGCCGGTGGAAATCCTCGCCGAGATCCGCCGCTGCCACGGCCCGCTGCGGGGCCACCGGATACTCGACACCGAGGCTTTCGCCGAGCGGCTAGCCGGGCAGTATCGCGACGGCCGCGACGACGCCATGCAAATGGCCGAGGGCCTGGGCGACCAGATCGCCGGCCAGGACGACCTGGCCAGCCTGGCCGAACAGCTGCCGCAGATCACCGACCTGCTGGAGCAGGAAGACGACGCGCCGATCATTCGCCTGATCAACGCGATCCTCGGCGAGGCGGTCAAGGTCAAGGCTTCGGACATCCACCTGGAAACCTTCGAGCAGCACCTGTCCGTGCGCCTGCGGGTCGACGGCCTGCTGCGCGAAGTGCTGCGCCCGCGCCGGGAACTGGCGGGCCTGCTGGTGTCGCGGATCAAGGTCATGTCCAAGCTCGACATCGCCGAAAAGCGCATCCCCCAGGACGGCCGCATCGCCCTGCGCATCGGCGGCCATGAAGTGGATGTGCGGGTCTCCACCCTGCCTTCGGCCTACGGCGAGCGAGTGGTGATGCGCCTGCTCGACAAGCAGGCCGGGCGCCTGAACCTGGGCCGGCTGGGCATGGCCGAGGCGATCCGCGGCAAGCTCGAAGACGCCCTGCTGCGCCCCCACGGCATCCTGCTGGTCACCGGCCCCACCGGCTCCGGCAAGACCACCACGCTGTACGCCGGGCTCAGCAGCCTGAACAACCAGACCCGCAACATCCTGACCATCGAAGACCCGGTGGAATACCACCTGGCCGGCATCGGCCAGACCCAGGTCAACACCAAGGTCGACATGACCTTCGCCCGAGGCCTGCGCGCCATCCTGCGCCAGGACCCGGACGTGGTCATGGTCGGCGAGATCCGCGACCGGGAAACCGCCGACATCGCCGTGCAGGCCTCCCTCACCGGCCACCTGGTGCTGTCCACCCTGCACACCAACAGCGCCATCGGCGCCGTCACCCGCCTGCTGGACATGGGCATCGAGCCCTTCCTGCTCTGTACCTCGCTGCTCGGCGTGGTCGCCCAGCGCCTGGTGCGCGTGCTCTGTATCGATTGCAAAAGCGCCGCGCCCGCCGACGCCGCGGCCTGCCACCCGCTGAACCTCGACCCGCAACAGGCGCCGCTGCTCTACCACCCGGTCGGCTGCCCGGCCTGCCAGCACAGCGGCTATCGCGGTCGCCAGGGCATCTACGAACTGGTGCTGTTCGACGAACCGCTGCGCCAGCTGATCCACGAAGGGGCTGGCGAGGCCGCCTTGACCCACTACGCGCGCCAGCATGCCCACAGCCTGTTCGCCGACGGCCGGGACAAGGTGCTGCAAGGCGTCACCAGCGTCGAAGAACTGCTGCGCGTAACCCGGGAGCACTGACCATGGCCGCCTACGAATACCTCGCGATGTGCAACGCCGGGCGCAAGACCCGCGGCGTACAGGAAGCCGACAGCGCCCGGCAGGTCCGCCAGCTGCTGCGTGAACGCAATCTGATCGCCCTGCAGGTCAAACCGGCCCGCGGGCAAAAGGACCATTCCGGCGCCGCACTGACCAGCAACCAACGCCTCAGCCCGGCGCAACTGGCCTTGCTCACCCGCCAATTGGCAACCCTGGTCCAGGCCTCACTGCCACTGGAAGAAGTGCTGGCCGCCGTCGCCGCGCAATGCAGCAAACGCGCGCAGCAGAGCATGATGCTGGCGATCCGCGCGCGGGTGCTGGAAGGCCATGACCTGGCGCGGGCCATGGGCGAATACCCGCGCGCCTTCGGCTCGATGTACCGGGCCACGGTGGCCGCCGGCGAGCGCGCCGGCCACCTGGCCCAGGTCCTGATGCAGCTGGCCGACTACACCGAGGCCCGGCATGCCGCCCGCCAGCAGCTGCAACTGGCCATGCTGTACCCGAGCATCCTGCTGCTGGCGGCCTTCGGCATCGTCGGTTTCCTCCTCAGTTTCGTGGTGCCGGATGTGGTCAAGGTGTTCATCGACAGTGGCCAGCAACTGCCGGTGCTGACCCGTGGCCTGATCGCCACCAGCGACTTCGCCCGGGACTACGGCCTGCTCCTGCTGCTGATACTCGGCAGCCTCGCCGCCGGCCTGCGCGTGGCCCTGCGCAAGCCTGCCCTGGCCATGCGCTGGCACCAGCTCCAGCTGCGCCTGCCGGTGATCGGGCGGGTCATCCAGGCCAGCAACAGCACCCGTTTTGTCAGCACCCTGGCGATTCTCGGACGCAGCGGCGTGCCGCTGGTGGATGCCCTGGAAATCTCCGCCGAGGTGGTCGCCAACCAGCAGATTCGTACTCGTATGAAAGACGTGGCGCGTGCCGTGCGCGAAGGTAGAGGGCTGACCCGGGCCCTGGAACAGAGCGGCGATTTCCCGCCGATGATGCTGTACATGATCGCCAGCGGCGAACGCTCGGGGGAACTGGACAGCATGCTCGAACGCGCCGCCCACCAGCAGCAGACCCAGCTGTCCAACGGCATCGCCATGCTGGTCGGGCTGTTCGAGCCGGCGATGCTGGTGTTCATGGGCGCCAGCGTGCTGGTCATCGTCCTGGCGATCCTGATGCCCATTCTCAACCTCAACCAACTCATCACCTGAAGAGCCCACAACATGCGCAACCCTTCCCGCCAACGCGGCTTCACCCTGATCGAGATCATGGTGGTCGTGGTGATTCTCGGTGTCCTGGCCGCCCTGGTGGTCCCGCAGATCATGAGCCGTCCGGACCAGGCCAAGGTCACCGCCGCCCGCAGCGACATCAAGGCCATAGCCACGGCCCTGGAAATCTACAAGCTCGACAACCACCACTACCCCTCGACCCAGCAGGGCCTGGAAGCCCTGGTGAAAAAACCGGCCGGCCTGCCGGCGGCCCTCAACTGGAACCCCGACGGCTACCTCAAGCGCCTGCCCAAGGATCCGTGGGGCAACCCTTACCAGTTCCTCGCCCCGGGTCGCGAGGGCTCGGCCTACGACCTGTATTCCTTCGGTGCCGACGGCCGCAACGGCGGCGACGGGACCAACGCCGACATCGGCAACTGGGAGCCTTGAAGTGCGCAAGCCAATGGCGGGTTTCACCCTGCTGGAGCTGCTGGTGGTCATGGTGATCATCGGCTTGCTGGCCGGCATGGTCGGGCTGGTCCAGAGCGACTCGGGCGGGCAGAAGGCCCGGCGCGAGGCTGAGCGCCTGCAAAACCTCATTGGCCTGCTGCGCGAAGACGCGGTACTGAACAACATCAACCACGGCCTGCGCCTGGCGCCGGACCACTACACAGTGCTGAGCCTCGACCGCGGCGGCCAGTGGCAGGTGGACCAGCGCTTCAAGGAACACCGGCTGCCCGGCGAGCTGCGCCTGAACCTGCAGGAGCCACGACCGCAGGGCAAGGAGCCGCAACTCTGGGTGCTGGCCAACGACCAGATCTCGCCTTTCAACCTGCTGCTGGAATACCGCCAGCAGCCGCTGCTGTCGCTGTCCAGCGACGGAGTCGAGGAGGTGCGTCTTGCCCCGGTGCAATGAACAGGCGGGCTTCACCCTGCTGGAAGTGATGGTCGCCCTGGCCATTTTCGCCGTGCTGTCGCTGGCGCTCTACAGCGCCACCGAACACCTGATCGGCAACAACGGCGGCCTCAGCGAACGCACCCTGGCGCAATGGCTGGCGGACAACCGCCTGAACGAACTACGCGCCGGCATGCGCCAAGCCCAGAGCCAGCGCCAGGAACCGATCCGCTTCGCCGGGCGCGACTGGCTGCTGACCAGCGAAACCACCGCGGCGCCCGACCCGCGCCTGCTGAAGATCGTGCTCGAAGTCTCCACCGACGCGCCCATGCCCCGGCAACGCGCGCGCCTGGCGGGCTACCTGGAGGCCCGCCCATGAAACGCCCACAGCAGGGCTTCACCCTGCTCGAAGTGCTGATCGCCATGGCCCTGTTCAGCCTGCTCGGCCTGGCCTGTTATCAGCTGCTCGAACGCATGATCCATACCGACCAGCGGATTCATCAGCACGAACTGCAACTGCGGCGCCTGCAGCGTGCGGTGGGTATTTTCGAGCGTGACCTGACCCAGGCTATCGCCTACCCGGTCAACGGCAGCTCGGCGCGCCAGGCACTGATCGGCGAGCCCGGGCGCATCCAGCTGGTACGCGGCGGCTGGAGCAACCCCTTGCAGCAGGCGCGCAACGACCTGCTGCTGGTCACCTATCACTGGAACGACGACCAATGGCTGCGCGAATACCGCAGCCCGGTGGACAGTCCCGCCCTGTCCGGCACCGCCGCGCAACAGGTGCTGCTCGATGGCGTCCGGCTCGAACGCCTGCGCTACATCGACGACCAGGGTAAGGCCCACCCCAACTGGCCCATCGACCAGGCGCCATTGAGCCTGCCCCAGGCCATTGAACTGGAGCTCGACGCCCCCGGTTATCCCGGCCTGCGGCGAGTGATCCTGCTGCCGGGCTTCAAGGGGCTGGAGCATGGTTAAGGCCTGTAGACAACGGGGCATCGCGCTGATCAGCGTGCTGCTGATCACCTCCCTGGCGACCCTGATCGTCAGTGACATGCTCGCTCGCCAGCGCCTGAGCCTGATCGGCAGTTCCAACCAGCTGTTGCAGCAACAACTGTGGCAACTGGCGCTCAGTGGCGAAGCCTGGGCCCGTGGCCAGCTGCGCGATGACTGGCAGGGCGAACCGGAGCCCAAGCGCATGCACCTGGGCCAGCGCTGGGCGCACAACACGCCGACCTTCGACATCGACGGCGGGCGTATCCGCATCCAGCTGCAGGACCTCAGCGCGCGCTTCAACCTCGGCACCCTGCGCACACCCAACGACCGGATCAGCCGCCTGCGTTATCAACGCCTGCTGCAAGTGCTCGGCCTGCCACCCCACGACCCCAGGCGCCTGCCGCCGGTGCGTGGTTTCGACGGCAAGCCGCTAGCCTGGAACGACAGCAACGAATTGATGCGCCTGGAAGGCGTCGACACAGCGGTCATGGAACGCCTGCACCCCTGGGTCAGGACCACGCCGGGGGCCCTGAACCTCAACACCGCCCCGGCCGAACAACTGGCCAGCCTGGGCAAGCTCGACCTGGCCCAGGCCGTCGCCCTGGTGCAGGCGCGCCCCGCCGATGGCTACAAGACGGTGCAGGAGTTTCTCGACGCCCCCGTGTTGAAACAGCACGAGATCAACAGCCAGGGGCTCGACGTCAGCAGCCGCTATTTCCAGGCGGCGCTGGATGTCGAACTGGGTGACCGCCAATTGCGTTTGATCAGCCGCCTGCGCATCGAGCCGGACGGCCAGGTCAGCGTACTGCAGCGCACCCTCGCCGCCCCTTCCCGTATTCCGGAGTAAACCCCATGCAAGCCTGGCTTTACCTCACCACTGTGAATGCGGACGACGACTCGCCCGTCACCTGGTGGCAAACCGACGGCGAGCCGGTGCACGGCACGCTGCAACAGGCGGCAGTGCTGGCCGGCCGGCGCCTGACCCTGTTGCTGCCGGCCGAGATCGTCAGCCACCACCGCTTCGATGTACCACCGCGCAGCGGCCGCTGGCTGCAGCAAGCCATCCATTCGGTGCTGGAAGAACGGCTGCTGGACGACCCCGAGCAGTTGCATCTGGCCCGTGGACCGTTGCAGGCGCGTCGGCACTGTCGCCTGTTCGCCCTGCAACGGCAGTGGCTGGAACAACTATTGGAACGGCTGGCCCGCCATGGCCTGACGGCCGAGCGCATTCACGTCGATGCCGACTGCCTGCCGGACAACCAGGCACTGGCCCTGCGTTGCCACGACCGCTGGCTGATCGGCGGGGCCTGCCAGCAACGCCTGGCGCTCGACGACCAGACCCTCGAAGAGCTGGCCCCGCTGCTGCCCGACAACCTGCAACGCAGCGAGGAAACACCCTGGCCGCTGTTGACCCGGGGCAGCGCACAGGCCATCGACCTGCGCCAGGGCGCGTTCGCCCTGCGCAGCCCGTCGCGTACACCCTGGCGGTCGTTGCTGGCGATCCTGGCCATTGCCTGCGGCGCTCAAGTGGCACAGGACCTGGGCCACCGCTGGCTGCTGCAACACCAGACCGCCGAGGTGACCGAGGCCAGCCTGGAACTCTGGCGCCAACGCTTCCCCGACGAGCCGCGGGTAATCGACCTCGCCCGCCAGGTCCAGGCCCGTGCCCGGCAGGCCGGCCAGCCCCGGCAAAGCCTGGCGCGCCGGCTCGACAACCTGGCCAGCCAATGGACCAGCAGCGACGGCGGCGATACGCGGATCCGCCGGCTGGACTACCAACAGGCGCAAGGCTGGACCCTGCAAGTCAACGCGCCGGATTTCTCCACCCTCGAACGCCTGCGCGAAGCCCTCGCGCAGCAGGGCGCGAACGTCCAGGCCGACTCGGCCGTGCTCGCCCCGGACGGGGTCAGCGCCCGCCTGAAAATCACGGACTAAACCATGACCACCCTTTTCAATCGTTACTCGAACCGCTGGCAGCAGCTACCGGCCCGCGATCGCCTGGCCCTGAAGCTGCTCAGCCTGTTTCTGGCCGTGACGCTGTTCTGGACCCTGCTCTGGAATCCGCAGCGCCAGGCCTTGCGCCAGGCTGAACAGCAGTTCCAGGAGGCCCTACAGTTGCAAACCGATCTGCTCAAGCTCCCTTCGTCCGCCCAGGCCCGTGGCCAACAGGCCAACAGCCGGACCCTGGCCGGGCTGATCACCGCCAGCACGGCCGCGGCCAACCTGAGCATCGAACGCATGGACAGCGAAGAATCAGGACGCCTCAATCTCAACCTGGGCGGCGCGCTGCAAGACCTGCTGACCTGGCTGGACGAGGTGGAAAACCAGGGCGTCAACCTGGTGTCGCTGCAATTGGAGGTCGACCCTCAGGCCCTGGTCCAGGCGCGCCTGACCCTGGAGGCGAACTGATCGCGCCCGCCGCTCAGCGGACGGGCTCCTCATCGACCCGCTCAGTGCCCAGCAGGCGCGGGCCCCAATCCTCGACCGCCGCCTGCTCGACCCGGCGCTCCAGGGTGCGGCGCCAGGAAGGCACCAGCGGCAACTCCAGGCACAGACGAATCTCCTCCACTGCCACCTCGCGGGAAAACAGCACCGCGCTCAAGCGCGACAGCGGCCACTGCTCGAAGGGGCGCTCGACCTGCTGCAACACGTCCCCGGCGCATACGCTGCCCGCTTCCAGCACCCGGTAATACCAGCCGGTGCGCCCGCTCTGCTGGACCCGCAGCGACATGTCTTTCACGGCAAAGCGGTCATTGAGTTTCCAGCACGGCATGCGTCCCTGGGACACCTCCAGCAACACGCTGCCGACCCGGACACGGTCGCCCAGGCAGACGTTCTGCTCGGTCCAGCCGTGGCTGCTGAAGTTCTCGCCAAAGGCGCCCGGCTGCTCCAGCAACGCGTGCGGCCCCAACTCGGTGACCCAGGCGGCGTAGTGCTCGCGGGGGTAGTGATGAATGGCTTTTTCCGTGCCGCCATGTACCCGCAGGTCGCCCTGCTCGTCGTCCAGCAGGCCCAGCGGACCGACCTGCAGACTGCCGGTGCGCGCAGTCTTGGCGATCGCGCTCATCGATCCCGGGCGGCTGTAGGCCACGGCGCGGCCGGTCAACAGGGCATCGAGGGTTATACGCTCAGGGGTCATTACCTTACTCCATGGTTTCATCGGCGAACTGATGTTCCCGGCAGATCAACTCAATGTCGGCAGGCGCCAGCGGCTCTTCGGTCAGGCCGCAGAAAGGCCCGCCCGCGACCTGTTGGTGAAAGCGGCAGGTCTTGCACAGGCCGAAGCTCGGCACATCCTGGGTGCGCTGCACGTTGCGCAGCAGCTCGCCGAGCAAGTGCTCCAGTTCCCTGGCCTGCCCGCCCATGCGTTGCGCGGCGGTCTCGAGGAACGCCGGCGGCATCACTTCCGCCAGCAGGGTCCTGGCCTGCTCGGTCAGCAGCAGGTGCACGCTGCGTTTGTCCCGGGCGTCCTGGCTTTTGCTGATCAGGCCCTTGGCTTCCAGCGCCTTGAGCGACTGCGACACCGTGCCTTTGGTCAGGCCCAGGTAATCGGCCACCGCCAGCGGTGTATTGGAATAGACGTTGCAGCGCGCCAGGTACAGCAGCGCGCTCAACTGGATCGGCTGGATATCCGCCAGCAGCGGGTGCTCGCGAAACCAGACGCGGGTCAGGCTGCTAAGCCTCTCAAGCAAATCGAACAGCACAGGGGCATTTCCCGGATCAATGTCTGCGATAAATAGTATCGAATAAAAACTATATTGACAAAGACCTGAGCCAGTGAAAATCTAAATACAGTATCGATCCGATACTTTTATTGGAGGATCAGCCCATGACACACGCTCGTTACTACCACGCTGGCTGCCCGGTTTGCGTCGAGACGGAACAGACCCTGCTGGAACTGCTGGACCCGCAAATCAAAGTGGAAATCGTCCACCTCGGCCAGGCACCCGCGCGGATCGCCGAGGCCGAAGCCGCCGGGGTCAAATCGGTACCGGCCCTGGTGGTCGCGGACAAGGTCCTGCACCTGAACTTCGGTGCAGCCCTGGCCGACCTCAAGTAGACCCGCTCGCCAGCGCACGCCTGACGAGGCGCTGGCGCTCTCTTTTCTCGACGGATGAAACCGCCATGAACGTGAAAGTCTTCGACACCCATGTGCGCACCCGCGCAGGCCAGTACCTGCACTTCGACGTGCTGACCGAAACCCATGACGCCGCCCTGGCCCGGCAATATGCCTTTGCCTGGCTGGACAGCCTGGGCGTGCGGGAAAGCGACGTATCGCAGAACGAATGCCGCTTCTGCCACAGCCAGATCGGCGATCCACGGGTGATGCAAGGCATCGCCCGCCAAGGCTATTTCATCATTCCACTGCAAGGTTTCCAGACAGCGGGCTTCGAGGCGACCGGCCTGGAGGTGAGCGGATGAACGCCTATAAACCACTGGACTGCGACCTGCACGACTACCTGGAAATCGCCTGCATGCATGGTTACCGGCTGCTGGTGGAACGGGTCGATGGCAGCCAGTTCGAAGCGCTCGGCAAGACCACCCGCACCAGCGCCAATGGCGAAGAATTCTTCTGCCTGGAGGACGCCGAAGGTCCGCTCGAAATACGCCTCGACCAGCTGCTGGCGATTACCCCGCTGGATGCCAAGCGCAGCTTCGGCCGCATCCTGCTGGCCGGGCAACACTGCTCGATCTGACTCAACGAGCGCCTTGGCCAAGGGAAAAAAAAGCGCCGACATCGCTGTCGGCGCCCTTTCGTTCACGGCATGCACTCAGGCTTTTTGGGTCCGCGGCAGGAAGATCGCCAGCAGGCCGAACAGCGGCAGGAACGAGCACAGGAAGTACACGTACTCGATGCCGTGGAGGTCCGCCAGGTGGCCCAGCAACGCCGCGCCGATCCCGCCGAAACCGAACATCAGGCCGAAGAACACCCCGGCGATCATGCCGACGTTGCCCGGCACCAGCTCCTGGGCGTAGACCACGATGGCCGAGAACGCCGACGCCAGGATGAAGCCGATCACCACGCTGAGCACGCTGGTCCAGAACAGGTCGACATGGGGCAGCAGCAGGGTGAACGGCGCCACGCCGAGGATCGAGAACCAGATCACCGCCTTGCGCCCGATCTTGTCGCCGATCGGCCCGCCGAAGAAGGTCCCGGCCGCCACCGCGCCGAGGAAGAGGAACAGGTGCAACTGCGAACTGGCCACCGACAGGTCGAACTTCTCGATCAGGTAGAAGGTGAAGTAGCTGGTGAGGCTGGCCATGTAGAAATACTTGGAGAACACCAGCAGCCCCAGCACCACCAGGGCGCTGAGCACCCGCCCCTTGGACAGCCCGTGGGTCGCCGACTGGCCCTGCTTGAGCTTGAACAGCTTGAGGTGGCTGGCGTACCAGCGGCTGATGGCGTAGAGCAGCCCCAGGGCGAACACCGCGAACAGGCCCATCCAGGCCACATTGCCCTGGCCGAAAGGAATGATGATCGCCGCCGCCAGCAGCGGGCCGAAGGCGGTGCCGGCGTTGCCGCCGACCTGGAAGCTCGATTGCGCCAGGCCGTAGCGCCCGCCGGAAGCCAGCCGCGCCACCCGTGAGGCTTCCGGGTGGAAGGTCGAGGAGCCGACGCCGATCAGCCCCGCCGCCAGCAGGATCAAGGCAAAGCTGCCGACCTGGGACATCATCAGAATGCCGATCAGGGTGCAGACCATGCCCACCGGCAGCAGGTACGGCTTGGGATGGCGGTCGGTGTAATAACCGACCCAGGGCTGCAGCAGCGAGGCCGTGAGCTGGAAGGTCAGGGTAATCAGGCCGACCTGGGTGAAGGTCAGGCCGTAGCTGGCCTTGAGCATCGGGTAGATCGCCGGCAGCACCGCCTGGATCAGGTCGTTGATCAAATGCGCCAGCGCCACCGCGCCGATGATACGCAGCACCAGAGGGCTGCTTTGAGAGGCCGCGGGAGTCGCCACAGAGGCGGACTGAACGTTGCTGATAGCCATGAGAGTTTCCGTACAGCAGATGGATGCGCAGTTGCAGGGGTGGCCAATGTGCCATTTTTCGGTGCGCCGCGGCTATCCCCTTAGCTTGCTAACGACTTGAATATTTCGCTTGATGCGCAGCACAACAAGCATCGAAGCCTGCGTTCCGCAACACAGCCGACGCAAACCGGCCAATACGGGGTAGCGACTAAAATGCGGGTCAGGGGTCACGACCGCTGCACGTGCAATCGCAGGATGCACTGGCGACTACAGGAGGGAATTGGATAAACGGTTGATAGCGTAGATAATTTTTTTATAAAAAGCGCTTGACGCCTTACCGTTCTACGCGAATAATGCGCGCCACTTGGCTACATAGCTCAGTTGGTTAGAGCATAGCATTCATAATGCTGGGGTCCGGGGTTCAAGTCCCTGTGTAGCCACCAAGTACCTCAACAAAGCCCGCCTTGTGCGGGCTTTGTTGTTTCTGGCTATCTCTCTTCGTATCCCCCTCTACCTTCGCCTTCCCTCCGCCCTCTTGCCCCATGAGCGCACGAAGCATTCTCTGCGACTGCCTGGGCCAGACTATTGCCTTCAATGCCGACGGCTGGATCAACGCCCCTGTCGCCGCCGCTCGCTTCGACAAAGCCCCCAACGAATGGCTTCACCTCGATTCCACCGAGGCCCCTACCAGATCTTGCAGGTGCCAAGCCTGTGCAAGTCCTCTATAAAACTGCACTCCATCCCTAAGGAACCCCAGCAATGCACATGGAAGAGCACACACTGAGCGAAATGGACGATGAGCTGAAACTCATGCTCGGCCGCTTTCGGCACGAACAATTCGTCGAGAAACTCGGATGGCGGCTGCCCGCCCATCCGAGCCAGGCAGGTTGTGAATGGGATCAATACGACACCGAACACGCCCGCTACCTCCTGGCGTTCAATGCAGACCGCGCCATCGTTGGCTGCGCCCGGCTGATTCCCACCACGCTCCCCAACCTGCTTGAAGGGGTGTTCAGTCATGCCTGCGCCGGGGCGCCGCCCAAGCATCCAGCCATCTGGGAAATGACTCGCTTCACCACCTGCGAACCGCAATTGGCGATGCCGTTGTTCTGGAGAAGCCTCAAGACGGCCGCCCTGGCGGGCGCAGAGGCCATCGTCGGGATCGTCAACAGCACCATGGAGCGCTATTACAAAATCAACGGCGTCCACTACGAACGGCTGGGCCCGGTCACGGTGCACCAGAATGAGAAAATCCTCGCCATCAAACTCTCGGCCCACCGCGAGCACCATCGCAGCGCGGTCGCACCGTCAGCCGTCATGTCCGGCACATTATTGAAAGAGACAGCTTGATACAGGCCGAGTCGTCCTTTTTGAATGCCCCTCAGATATAGCCCATCGCGACTGCGTAAGACACTGCCTGCACGCGGTTACTGGCGCCGATTTTGCGCTGGATGTTGCGGTGATGGTAATTCACGGTATCGGTGCACACCCCCATGATCACGCCGATTTCCTCCGAGGTCTTGCCGTCGGCCGTCCAGCGCAGCACATCACATTCCCTCCCACTGAACGCCACGCCCGTATTGAAGACACGCACGTCGCTCTCCAGCTCGGAAATTTTCTCGTGGGCCGCGGCGGCAAAGGCTCTGGTCACCGGCTTCAAGGCTTCAAACTCCTGAAGGCTGATGGGGTTATTCTTGCGCGCCAGGCTTAACACCCCGACCCTCCCCTGGGCGTTGAACGAGGGTTGTGCCAGGCCGTGGCATAAATGTGAATCCTTGGCTTCAGACCACAGGTCCGCGCATCCCCGGAACAACTCATTGCTCCATAGAATGGGGGCCGACGAGACTTTGCTGTGCTTCACCGTGGGATCGATCACCGCGTAGTTAGCCGCCTGATATCGCTGCACCCAGTCCTCGGGGTAATTGCCGTACATATAAGTCCTGGGCCGCATGAACGGGGTCACGCTGCACATGCCGTAGGCAAAAAAATCAAACCGTAGTTCGCGCAAGGCCCTCAACGCGACAGCCGTAAACTCCTGCATATCCATGGTTCGCGCAAAGATACTATAAAAGTACGCATCCCATCCCAACTGCTGCCCTAATTCCATTTTGAGCACCACTAAAGTTGAAAACAGGCCGTTAGACTAGACCAACCTGAATCTCTGTCAACAAGCAAAATCACATCGTCATAGAAGGCTTTGCGCTAGCACTAGATTCATTGCGCCTAATCCAACCAACTACTTAGAACATTGCATCCCGGCGATGTTAGTAAGCCATTACCACCTTTCAGCCGACGAATGAACCTGCCTCTTCACAATAATGCAACAGTTCATTCGGTGGGCTGCAGCCAACCCGTTCATACGCCAATCACTACAAGATCTGGTAGTTCCACCCCCAAGAAACGCAGGTGTATAAACAACACCCGCTCAGCACCGCCACGCAGGAACATAGTTAAACACTGTAAATATTCACCCACGTCAATTAACTAAATATTTACTTTCAACATTATCACCCCCAACTAAGGAGGATGCTGCCCATGCCTGCTTCGCTTTCCCCTAGCGGCTTTAATGATCATCTTGAACTTCGCCAGAAAAATCGCGCCACCGTCGAACAGTACATGCGCACTAACGGCAAAGATCGCCTGCGCCGGCATGAACTGTTCACTCAGGATGGCAGTGGCGGTTCCTGGAACACCGAAACCGGTAAACCCCTCGTGTTCCAGGGCCACGCGAAGCTGGCCGCCCTCGGCGCATGGCTGGAGAAGTGCTTTCCAGACTGGCAATGGCACAACGTCCGGGTGTTTGAAACCGATAACCCCAACCACTTCTGGGTGGAGAGCGACGGTCGCGGCAAGACTCTGGTTCCCGGTTATCCCGAAGGTTATTGCGAAAACCATTACATCCATTCTTTCGAACTGGATGACGGCAAGATCACGCAGAGCCGTGAATTCATGAACCCCTTCGAACAACTTCGCGCCTTGGGTATCCCCGTTCCAAGAATCAAGCGTGAAGGTATCCCCGCCTCATAAGCCCCCCCTAATTCATTGGAGATTGAGCATGCCTAACAGTGCAACGCAACAACTAACCGCTAACGACACCAGTGAACTTCGCCGCAAAAACCGCGCCACGGTCGAGCAATATATGCGGACCAAAGGCCAGGACCGCCTGCGCCGCCATGAACTATTTACCGAAGATGGTACAGGCGGCTTATGGACCACCGACACCGGCGCGCCGATTGTAATCAGTGGCAAAGCCAAGTTGGCCGAACATGCTGTTTGGTCACTCAAGTGCTTCCCGGACTGGGAATGGTACAACGTCAAAGTATTTGAAACCGATGACCCTAACCATATCTGGGTCGAGTGCGATGGCCGCGGCAAGATCCTCTTTCCCGGCTATCCGGAAGGCTATTACGAGAACCACTTCCTGCACTCCTTCGAGCTGGAAGACGGCAAAGTAAAACGCAATCGCGAATTCATGAACGTCTTTCAGCAACTGCGCGCCCTGGGTATTCCAGTACCGCAAATCAAACGCGAAGGCATTCCAACTTAATCCCTCGTGAGAGTGATCGCATCATGGAAGACTTACTGAAACGGGTTTTAAGTTGTGAAGCGTTCCAGCAGCCTCAATGGAGCGAGCCCTCACAATTGCACGACGCGCAGGCCTACCTCAGGGACAGCGCCTCATTGATACGAGTGGAAGACATCCTGGTGCTGCGCGCCACGCTGGCTCGTGTAGCGGCCGGCGAAGCGATGGTCATCCAGTCCGGTGACTGCGCCGAGGACATGGATGAAAGCACTCCCGACCATGTGGCCCGCAAAGCCGCGGTGCTGGACATCCTGGCCGGTACGTTCCGGCTGGTGACCCAGCAACCGGTGGTACGGGTGGGCCGGATTGCCGGGCAGTTTGCCAAGCCGCGCTCCAACAACAACGAACGCATCGGCGATGTCGAATTGCCGGTGTATCGCGGCGACATGGTCAACGGCCGCGAGGCCGTCTGCGGTCATCGCCAGCACGATGCGCAACGCCTGGTTCGAGGCTATAGCGCCGCGCGGGACATCATGCAACACCTGGGCTGGAAAGCGTCGGCAAGCCAGGAACACCTCAGCGGTTCACCGGCCTGGACCAGCCACGAAATGCTGGTACTCGACTACGAACTGCCACAACTGCGCCAGGACGAACAGGGCCGGGTATTTCTCGGTTCGACCCACTGGCCGTGGATCGGCGAGCGTACCCGTCAGTTAACGGGCGCTCACGTGACGCTGCTCAGCGAAGTGCTCAATCCGGTGGCGTGCAAGGTTGGCCCGGACATCACCCGGGACCAGTTGCTGAGCCTGTGTGAACGCCTGGACTCCAAGCGCGAACCCGGCCGGCTGACCCTGATTGCCCGCATGGGCGCGCAAAAGGTCGCCGATCGCCTGCCGCCGCTGGTTGAAGCGGTGCGCCAGGCCGGCCACAAGATCATCTGGCTGAGCGACCCGATGCACGGCAACACCATCGTCGCGCCCTGCGGCAACAAGACCCGCATGGTGCAGGCCATCACCGAGGAAATCACCGCCTTCAAGCATGCCGTGACCTCAGCCGGTGGCGTGGCCGCCGGCCTGCACCTGGAAACCACCCCTGACGACGTCAGCGAGTGCGCTTCCGATGCCGCCGGCCTGCATCAGGTCGCCAGCCGCTACAAGAGCCTGTGCGACCCGCGCCTGACCCCCTGGCAGGCCATTACCGCGGTGATGGCCTGGAAGAACCAGCCCACCTCAACCCTTGCCTCCTTTTGACTGGAGTTTGTCGACATGACCGGCATTCCATCGATCGTCCCTTACGTCTTGCCTACTTCGCGCGACCTGCCCATCAACCTCGCGCAATGGAGCATCGACCCCGAGCGTGCCGTGCTGCTGGTGCATGACATGCAGCGCTACTTCCTGCGGCCCTTGCCCGACGCCCTGCGTGAACAGGTCGTGAGCAATGCCGCGCGCATTCGCCAGTGGGCCGCCGACAACGGCGTTCCGGTGGCCTACACCGCCCAACCTGGCAGCATGAGCGAGGAGCAACGCGGGCTGCTCAAGGACTTCTGGGGCCCGGGCATGAAGGCCAGCCCCACCGACCGCGAGGTGGTCGACGCCCTGACCCCCAAGCCCAGTGACTGGCTGCTGACCAAGTGGCGCTACAGCGCGTTCTTCAACTCCGACCTGCTGGAACGCATGCGTGCCAACAATCGCGATCAGTTGATCCTGTGCGGGGTGTACGCCCATGTCGGGGTACTGATTTCCACCGTGGATGCCTACTCCAACGACATCCAGCCCTTCCTCATTGCCGACGCCATCGCCGACTTCAGCAAGGAGCATCACTGGATGGCCATCGAATACGCCGCCAGCCGTTGCGCCATGGTCATCACCACCGACGAGGTGGTGCTATGAGCCAAGCCGCCCGTCTCATGGAGCGCATCCTGCAACCGGCTCCCGAGCCGTTTGCCCTGTTGTACCGCCCGGAATCCAGCGGGCCCGGCCTGCTGGATGTGCTGATCGGCGAAATGTCGGAGCCGCAGGTCCTGGCCGATATCGACTTGCCTGCCACCTCGATCGGCGCGCCTCGCCTGGATGTACTGACGCTGATCCCCTACCGGCAGATTGCCGAACGCGGTTTCGAGGCGGTGGACGACCAGTCGCCGCTGCTGGCGATGAACATCACCGAGCAGCAATCCATCAGCATCGAGCGCTTGCTGGGACTGCTGCCCAACGTGCCGATCCAGTTGAACAGCGAACGCTTCGACCTCAGCGACGCGAGCTACGCCGAGATCGTCAGCCAGGTGATCGCCAACGAAATCGGCTCCGGGGAAGGCGCCAACTTCGTCATCAAGCGCACCTTCCTGGCCGAGATCAGCGAGTACGGCCCGGCCAGTGCGCTGTCGTTCTTTCGCCATCTGCTGGAACGGGAGAAAGGCGCCTACTGGACGTTCATCATCCACACCGGCAGCCGTACCTTCGTGGGCGCGTCCCCCGAGCGCCACATCAGCATCAAGGATGGGCTCGCGGTGATGAACCCCATCAGTGGCACTTACCGCTATCCGCCCGCCGGCCCCAACCTGAGCGAAGTCATGGACTTTTTGGCGGATCGCAAGGAGGCCGACGAGCTCTACATGGTGGTGGATGAAGAGCTGAAAATGATGGCGCGCATTTGTGAGGACGGCGGCCACGTCCTCGGCCCTTACCTCAAGGAAATGGCGCACCTGGCCCACACCGAGTACTTCATCGAAGGCAAGACCCATCGCGATGTACGGGAAATCCTGCGCGAAACCCTGTTTGCGCCCACCGTCACCGGCAGCCCGCTGGAAAGCGCCTGCCGGGTCATCCAGCGTTATGAGCCGCAAGGCCGCGCGTACTACAGCGGCATGGCCGCGCTGATCGGCAGCGATGGCAAGGGCGGCCGTTCCCTGGACTCGGCGATCCTGATTCGCACCGCCGACATCGATAACAGCGGCGAGGTGCGAATCAGCGTGGGCTCGACCATCGTGCGCCATTCCGACCCGATGACCGAGGCTGCCGAAAGCCGGGCCAAGGCCACTGGCCTGATCAGCGCACTGAAAAACCAGGCGCCCTCGCGCTTCGGCAACCACCTGCAAGTGCGCGCCGCATTGGCCAGCCGCAATGCCTACGTCTCGGACTTCTGGCTGATGGACAGCCAGCAGCGGGAGCAGATCCAGGCCGACTTCAGTGGCCGCCAGGTGCTGATCGTCGACGCAGAAGACACCTTCACCTCGATGATCGCCAAGCAACTGCGGGCCCTGGGTCTGGTGGTGACGGTGTGCAGCTTCAGCGACGAATACAGCTTTGACGGCTACGACCTGGTCATCATGGGCCCCGGCCCCGGCAACCCGAGCGAAGTCCAACAGCCGAAAATCAACCACCTGCACGTGGCCATCCGCTCCTTGCTCAGCCAGCAGCGGCCGTTCCTTGCGGTGTGCCTGAGCCATCAGGTGCTGAGCTTGTGCCTGGGCCTGGAACTGCAGCGCAAAGCCATTCCCAACCAGGGCGTGCAAAAACAGATCGACCTGTTCGGCACCACCGAACGGGTGGGTTTCTACAACACCTTCGCCGCCCAGAGCTCGAGTGACCGCCTGGACATCGACGGCATCGGCACCGTCGAAATCAGCCGCGACAGCGAGACCGGCGAGGTGCATGCCCTGCGCGGACCGTCGTTTGCCTCCATGCAGTTTCATGCCGAGTCGCTACTGACCCAGGAAGGTCCGCGCATCATCGCCGACCTGCTGCGGCACGCCCTGATCCACACACCTGTCGAGAACAACGCTTCGGCCGCCGGGAGATAACCATGCACAACTACGTCATCATCGACGCCTTTGCCAGCGTCCCGCTGGAAGGCAATCCGGTCGCGGTGTTCTTTGACGCCGATGACTTGTCGGCCGAGCAAATGCAACGCATCGCCCGGGAGATGAACCTGTCGGAAACCACCTTCGTGCTCAAGCCACGTAACTGTGGTGATGCGCTGATCCGGATCTTCACCCCGGTCAACGAACTGCCCTTCGCCGGGCACCCGTTGCTGGGCACGGCCATTGCCCTGGGTGCGCGCACCGACAATCACCGGCTGTTCCTGGAAACCCAGATGGGCACCATCGCCTTTGAGCTGGAACGCCAGAACGGCAGCGTCATCGCCGCCAGCATGGACCAGCCGATACCGACCTGGACGGCCCTGGGGCGCGACGCCGAATTGCTCAAGGCCCTGGGCATCAGCGACTCGACCTTTCCCATCGAGATCTATCACAACGGCCCGCGCCATGTGTTTGTCGGCCTGCCGAGCATCGCTGCGCTGTCGGCCCTGCACCCCGACCACCGTGCCCTGTGCAGCTTCCACGACATGGCCATCAACTGTTTTGCCGGTGCGGGACGGCGCTGGCGCAGCCGGATGTTCTCGCCGGCCTATGGGGTGGTCGAGGATGCGGCCACGGGCTCCGCTGCCGGGCCCTTGGCGATCCATCTGGCGCGGCATGGCCAGATCGAGTTCGGCCAACAGATCGAAATTCTTCAGGGCGTGGAAATCGGCCGCCCTTCACTCATGTTCGCCCGGGCCGAGGGCCGCGCCGATCAACTGACGCGGGTCGAAGTATCAGGCAATGGCATCACCTTCGGACGGGGGACCATCGTTCTATGAACAGTTCAGTACTAGGCAAGCCGCTGTTGGGTAAAGGCATGTCGGAATCGCTGACCGGCACCCTGGATGCGCCGTTCCCCGAGTACCAGAAGCCGCCTGCCGATCCCATGAGCGTGCTGCACAACTGGCTCGAACGCGCACGCCGCGTGGGCATCCGCGAACCCCGTGCGCTGGCGCTGGCCACGGCTGACAGCCAGGGCCGGCCTTCGACACGCATCGTGGTGATCAGTGAAATCAGTGACACCGGGGTAGTGTTCAGCACCCATGCCGGAAGCCAGAAAGGCCGCGAACTGACAGAGAACCCCTGGGCCTCGGGCACGCTGTATTGGCGCGAAACCAGCCAGCAGATCATCCTCAATGGCCAGGCCGTGCGCATGCCGGATGCCAAGGCTGACGAGGCCTGGTTGAAGCGCCCTTATGCCACGCATCCGATGTCATCGGCGTCTCGCCAGAGTGAAGAGCTCACGGATGTCGAGGCCCTGCGCAACGCCGCCAGGGAACTGGCCGAGGTTCCAGGTCCGCTGCCGCGTCCCGAGGGTTATTGCGTGTTTGAGTTGCGGCTTGAATCGCTGGAGTTCTGGGGTAACGGCCAGGATCGCCTGCATGAACGCTTGCGCTATGACCGCAGCGCTGAAGGCTGGAAACATCGCCGATTACAGCCGTAGGGTACCGAGATAAATATGCTTTGAAGTGCTGGCTGCTCCAACTTCGAACTCATTGCGCGAACTTCAACACTTATGACACCCGGTCAACATGAGAAGAGTCCAGATGCGAAAGAACGCGTATTCGAAATACCAAACAGAGAGTCCGGATCACCAAAGTGTGTAACGACATTAATTCCTATCTGAATCTTATAGTTGCTCTAGAACGTTGTCCTTGACCCAGCGATAGACATCGGGCCAGAGACTACACAAACAAAGTTAGACATTACTGAGGCTGCTACCATGCTAGATCTTCAAAACAAGCGTAAATATCTGAAAAGTGCAGAATCCTTCAAAGCTTCACTGCGTGATGACCGCACTGTTATTTATCAAGGCCAAGTTGTTGAGGATGTGACTACACACTTCTCTACGGCTGGAGGCATATCGCAAGTTGCAGAAATCTACGAAGAACAATTCAGCGGTGAACACGACGACATTCTGACTTACGTACGCCCCGACGGTTACCTGGCCTCTTCTGCCTATATGCCCCCTAGAAACAAAGAAGACTTGGCGTCGCGACGCCGCGCAATCACGTACGTCTCGCAAAAAACCTGGGGCACCCACTGCCGTAACCTGGACATGATCGCCAGCTTCACCGTCGGCATGATGGGATATCGGCCGACATTCAGGAAAAAATGCCCTGAGTACGCAGAAAACATTACCGAATACCATGACTACGCCGAGCGCAACAGCCTGTATTTGTCTGAGGCCATTGTTGATCCACAGGGCTATCGGGCACGTACCCACGGCACCGACCTCAACCTGCCGCCGCCCGATCGTGCCGTGATGAGGATCAACAAGCAGAACGCCGAGGGCATCTGGATCAGCGGCGTCAAAGGCGTGGGCACGGTAGCACCGCAGTCCAATGAAATATTTGTTGGCAGCTTGTTCCCCGCAGCGCCCAACGAGTCATTCTGGGCTTACGTCCCTGCCGATGCGCCGGGGGTGAAGATTTTTTGCCGAGAGATTGTCTCCCAGCCTCACGCCAGCGCCTATGACCACCCGCTCATATCCAAAGGTGAAGAAGCCGAGGCGATGGTGGTATTCGATAACGTGTTCATTCCACGCTGGCGAATCATGGCGGCGAACGTGCCGGAACTGGCCAACGCCGGCTTCTTCAGCCTGTGGACCTCATACAGCCATTGGTACACGCTCGTGCGCCTGGAAACCAAGGCTGACCTGTATGCCGGACTGGCCAAGGTGATCATGGAAGTCCTGGGCCTTGAGGGGATTGCGGTGGTTCGCCAGCGGGTCAGCGAAATAGTGCAGCTTGCGGAAATACTCAAAGGCATGTGCATCGCCTCCATCGAAACGGCCGAGATGTCCGAAGGCGACATATTGCTGCCTGGCCCCAACGCACTGGCCGCCGGAAGGATTTTTGCCATGGAGAAATTGCCTCGGGTGCTGCATTTGCTCAGAGAGCTGTGCGGACAGGGCTTGATCCTCAGGTTCAACGAGAAAGACTTGGCCACCGACGCCGCCTTTGGCCAGAAGTTCTCCTGGTTTCTTGACACGCAAAGCGTGGGCGCCAGAGAGAAGAACCTGCTGATGAATCTGGTGTGGGACGTGGCTGCCAGTGAGCACTCCACACGTGCATTGGTGTTTGAAGAACAGCACGCACTCAGCGAGCCCCTGCTGCGCGATAGCCTGGTGCTGGACTACGACTACCGCAAAAGCACAAGCCTGATACGCCGCATGGTGGGGCTCAACGCCAAATAGACCTGATTGGCGTGTAGGCGCCGCGCAACCCTTCATTCGTGCCGACTGAACTCGGCACGAATGAAGGGTTGTCCGCCTCCGGCCCCTGGCATCCCGTAAGTTTCCAACCTTCAACGGTAGTACATCGCCCCATTAGCATCCAAATGAATACAGCAGGAGCCCGTTACAGCGCTGGCGCTGGATGCCTGGCTACGCTTGCACGGGATCTCGGTCCGAGACGAGCCAGGTTTACCGGCCCCCCCTTTATTCGAGCCATGCCACTTGGCAGGCTCGTTCAGTTGTAGCGGTCAGCCTGTCGCCGGTTGGCTTGCCACCCGCCACCTCCAGGCCAGCGTCTTGCGCCGGGCCTTGCCCAGACAATATCGACGCCGTAGCGATCCACGAAAGGCTCAGCATGGACCCGTTCACTGCTGTACATTCCTCCCCACGGACGACACATCATTTACCCAGTGAACGGAGTTCAACGCGTGTTCTCGACCCTCAATCCGCGTCACCGCCGGCTTGCCAG
>NZ_JACMZT010000089.1:0-622 GCF_017349615.1 Pseudomonas sp. GW531-T4 | reverse complement strand
CGCAGTGATCACCATTGCTGCCGGTGCAACCACAGGCTCCGTCACCGTCGCTGCTCCAGCTGATGATGTGTACAAGGATGCCGGCAAGGTTGAAGTCAGCATCAAAGACGCCGTAGGCGGGAACTTCGAGAGCCTGGTGCCGAACACCACGCCGGCCGTCACCGACGTGACCGACACCATCGACACCTCAACCGTCAGCCTGACCGCCACTCCTAGCGTCGCTGAAGGTGGCGTGGTGGTGTACACCGCATCGGTCACCGCTCCAGTCACCGGCTCGCCGGTCGTGGTCACCCTGTCGAATGGCCAGACCATCACCATCCCAGTCGGCGCCAGCAGCGGTACCGTGAATTTCGTAGCGCCTAACGACGCCCTGGCGGGCGGCAGCTCCTTGAGCACCACCATCAAGGAAGCTACCGGCGGTAATTACGAGAAGCTCGACGTTGATAGCAAACCGGCTGAAACCTCGGTTACCGACACCCCGGACACTACCACTCTGAGCCTGACGGCGACTGACACTGTCGCCGAAGGTGGCTCGATCGTTTACACCGCCACCCTGACCAATGCGGCCGGCACGCCTGTAACCGTGACTCTGTCGAACGGTGCAGTGATTACCATCGCAGCA
>NZ_JACMZT010000088.1:0-1072 GCF_017349615.1 Pseudomonas sp. GW531-T4 | reverse complement strand
GGTCAGGCTGACGGTCGACGTATCGATGGTGTCAGTGACATCAGTCACGGCTGGTGTGGTGCTCGGAACCAGGTTCTCGAAATTACCGCCAGCGGTCTCTTTGATGCTGACTTCAACCTTGCCAGCGTCTTTGTACACATCGTCAGCTGGGGCAGCGACGGTGACAGAACCAGTAGTAGCGCCCGCTGCGATGGTGATGATCGCACCGTTCGACAGGGTTACGGTCACTGGCGTACCAGCGGCATTGGTCAGGGTCGCGGTGTAAACGATCGATCCACCTTCAGCGACGGTGTCGGTCGCAGTCAGGCTAAGGGTGGTGGTATCTGGCGTATCAGTAACCGAGGTCTCGGCAGGCTTGCCGTCGACATCCAGCTTCTCGTAGTTGCCGCCGGTTGCACCGGTAATGGTGGTGCTCAGGGAGCTGCCGCCCGCGAGAGCATCGTTGGGTGCCGTGAAGTTCACAGTGCCGGAAGACTCGCCCACCGGGATGGTGATGGTTTGGCCGTTGGACAGGGTCACGATTACTGGCGAACCAGTAACCGGCGCGGTCACGGACGCGGTGTAAACCACGGTGCCGCCTTCGGCCACAGACGGAGTAGCGGTCAGCGAAACAGTCGACGTATCGATAGTGTCGGTGACATCAGTCACAGCAGGAGTGGTACTTGGAACGAGATTCTCGAAATTACCGCCAGAGGTCTCTTTTATGCTGACTTCGACTTTGCCAGCGTCTTTGTAAACGTCATCCGCAGGGGCGGCGACGGTCACGGAGCCGGTAGTAGCACCGGCGGCGATAGTGATCACTGCACCGTTGCTCAGAGTTACGGTTACCGGAGTCCCGGCTGCATTGGTCAGAGTCGCGGTGTAAACAATGGACCCACCCTCGGCAACAGTGTCAGTCGCTGTCAGGCTCAGATTGGTGGTGTCCGGAGTATCGGTAACCGAGGTCTCGGCAGGCTTGGCGTCGACGTCCAGCTTCTCGTAGTTACCGCCCGTTGCACCGGTGATGGTCGCGCTCAGGGAGCTGCCGCCTGCGAGGGCATCGTTAGGTGCCGTGATATTGACGGTGCCGGAA
>NZ_JACMZT010000087.1:0-3489 GCF_017349615.1 Pseudomonas sp. GW531-T4 | reverse complement strand
CACTGTTGCCGAGGGTGGGTCCATTGTTTACACCGCGACTCTGACCAATGCAGCCGGCACTCCAGTGACCGTGACTCTGAGCAACGGCGCGGTGATTACTATCGCTGCCGGTGCTACCACGGGCTCCGTCACCGTCGCAGCGCCTGCTGACGATGTGTACAAGGATGCGGGTAAAGTCGAAGTCACCATCAAGGATGCTGCTGGCGGCAACTTCGAGAGCCTGGTGCCGAGCACCACCCCGGCAGTGACCGATGTCACCGATACCATCGACACCAGCACTGTTTCGCTGACGGCAACGCCGTCCGTGGCTGAAGGCGGCGTTGTCGTTTACACCGCGTCCGTGACAGCCCCAGTGACTGGTTCGCCTGTAGTCGTCACTTTGTCCAACGGCCAGACCATCACCATTCCGGTAGGTGAATCCTCCGGCACTGTGAACTTCACCGCTCCAAACGATGCCCTGGCGGGCGGTAGCTCCCTGAGCACTACCATCACCGGCGCTACCGGCGGCAACTACGAGAAGCTGGATGTTGATAGCAAGCCAGCGGACACCTCGGTTACCGATACCCCGGACACCACCACTCTGAGCCTGACAGCGACTGATACTGTCGCCGAAGGCGGCTCGATCGTTTACACCGCGACCCTGACTAACGCCGCCGGCACGCCGGTAACCGTGACCCTGTCGAACGGCGCGATCATCACCATCGCAGCGGGCGCTACCACTGGTTCTGTCACCGTCGCCGCCCCTGCGGACGACGTTTACAAAGACGCTGGCAAGGTTGAAGTCAGCATCAAAGAGACTACTGGCGGCAACTTCGAGAACCTCGTTCCGAGCACTACCCCAGCTGTGACTGACGTCACCGATACCATCGATACCTCGACTGTTTCGCTGACCGCCACTCCGTCTGTAGCTGAAGGTGGCGTTGTCGTTTACACCGCGTCCGTGACAGCCCCAGTGACTGGTTCGCCTGTAGTCGTCACTTTGTCCAACGGCCAGACCATCACTATTCCTGTAGGTGAATCGTCCGGCACCGTGAACTTCACCGCGCCAAACGATGCCCTGGCGGGCGGTAGCTCCCTGAGCACCACCATCACCGGCGCTACCGGCGGCAACTACGAGAAGCTGGATGTTGATAGCAAACCGGCTGATACCTCGGTCACCGATACGCCAGATACCACCACCCTTAGCCTGACAGCGACTGACACTGTCGCTGAAGGCGGTTCGATCGTTTATACGGCCACCTTGACCAACGCCGCCGGTACGCCAGTCACCGTGACTCTGTCGAACGGTGCGGTAATCACCATCGCAGCCGGTGCGACCATAGGCTCTGTGACCGTCGCGGCTCCAGCCGATGACGTCTACAAAGATGCCGGTAAAGTCGAAGTCAGCATCAAGGATGCTGCAGGCGGTAACTTCGAAAACCTGGTACCAAGCACTACCCCAGCTGTGACTGATGTCACTGACACCATCGATACCTCGACCGTCAGCCTGACCGCGACTCCATCCGTGGCAGAAGGCGGCGTTGTCGTTTACACCGCGTCCGTGACCGCTCCAGTGACCGGTTCGCCGGTGGTGGTCACCCTGTCCAACGGCCAGACCATCACCATTCCGGTGGGCGAGTCGTCGGGCACCGTGAACTTCACCGCGCCAAACGACGCCCTGGCGGGCGGTAGCTCCCTGAGCACTACCATCACTGGCGCGACTGGCGGTAACTACGAAAAACTCGATGTCGACAGCAAGCCGGCCGACACCTCGGTGACCGATACCCCGGACACCACCAATCTGACCTTGAGCGCCACCGAAACCGTGGCTGAAGGTGGTTCGATCGTTTATACCGCGACCCTGACCAATGCGGCCGGAACGCCTGTGACGGTCACCTTGAGCAACGGCGCGGTGATCAACATCGCCGCTGGCGCAACCACGGGCTCCGTGACCGTGGCCGCACCGGCCGATGACGTTTACAAGGACGCGGGCAAGGTCGAAGCGACCATCAAGGACGCTACCGGCGGCAACTTTGAAAACCTGGTGCCAAGCACCACGCCTGCCGTCACCGATGTGACCGATACCATCGACACCTCGACCGTCAGCCTGACCGCAACCGCGACCGTCGCCGAAGGCGAAACCGTGGTCTACACCGCATCGGTCACTGCTCCAGTGACCGGCTCGCCGGTGGTCGTAACGCTGTCGAACGGCCAGACCATTACCATCCCGGTAGGTGAAAGCAGCGGGTCGGTGAACTTCGTTGCCCCGAACAGCCCGCTGGCCGGCGGCAGTTCCTTGAGCACCACCATCACCGGTGCGACTGGCGGTAACTACGAAAAACTCGATGTCGACAGCAAGCCTGCCGACACCTCGGTTACTGACACACCAGATACCACTACGCTCAGCCTGACAGCGACCGACACCGTCGCCGAGGGTGGTTCGATCGTTTACACCGCGACCCTCACCAACGCCGCGGGCACGCCAGTGACCGTGACTCTGAGCAATGGCGCGATCATCACCATCGCAGCTGGTGCGACCACAGGCTCCGTCACTGTCGCGGCGCCAGCTGATGATGTGTACAAGGACGCTGGCAAGGTCGAAGCGACTATCCAGGACGCCACCGGCGGCAACTTCGAGAATCTGGTGCCGAGCACCACTCCAGCCGTTACTGATGTCACCGATACCATCGACACTTCGACTGTTTCGCTGACCGCTACTCCATCTGTGGCTGAAGGCGGCGTTGTTGTTTACACCGCGTCCGTGACTGCTCCAGTCACCGGCTCGCCGGTGGTCGTCACCCTGTCGAATGGCCAGACCATCACTATTCCGGTTGGCGAATCGTCCGGTACCGTGAACTTCACCGCGCCAAACGATGCCCTGGCGGGCGGTAGTTCCCTGAGCACCACCATCACCGGCGCTACCGGCGGCAACTACGAGAAGCTGGATGTTGATAGCAAGCCAGCGGACACCTCGGTCACCGATACACCGGACACCACCACCCTCAGCCTGACTGCGACCGATACCGTCGCCGAGGGTGGGTCCATTGTTTACACCGCGACCCTGACTAACGCCGCGGGCACGCCGGTTACCGTGACTCTGTCGAACGGCGCGGTGATTACCATCGCCGCCGGCGCCACCACAGGTTCCGTGACCGTCGCAGCCCCGGCTGACGATGTGTACAAGGACGCGGGTAAAGTCGAAGTCAGCATCAAAGAGACTGCTGGCGGCAACTTCGAGAATCTGGTGCCAAGCACCACGCCAGCCGTTACCGATGTGACTGACACCATCGACACTTCGACTGTCAGCCTGACGGCAACTCCGTCCGTGGCTGAAGGCGGCACCGTGGTCTACACCGCGTCCGTGACAGCTCCGGTCACCGGCTCGCCAGTCGTGGTCACCCTGTCCAACGGCCAGACCATTACCATCCCGGTGGGTGAGTCTTCCGGTACTGTGAATTTCACGGCTCCGAACGATGCATTGGCAGGCGGTAGCTCTTTGAGCACCACCAT
>NZ_JACMZT010000086.1:0-4730 GCF_017349615.1 Pseudomonas sp. GW531-T4 | reverse complement strand
GAGGCTCAGGGTGAACACGTCGGTTGCGCCCGCCTTGGCGGTCAGGGTGTTGCCCAGGACGCTGTAGGCCAGTGCCACCCCGCCGGAACTCAGGGCTGGCAGGCCGCTGGTGTTACTCGACAAGCTAAAGCTCAGCGGCACGTCGGCCCCGGACTGGAAGATACCGGCCACGCTGCCGCTGGCGACAGTCGCCTCACCGGCCACATCGCCGACACCGCCGGCAATGCCATTGGCCAGGCCGTCCTCATCGACGGTGCCAGTCACCGCAGTGCCATTGGCGGTTGGCGTGTCGTCATCGACGGTGATCACCAGCTTCTCGGCGGCGGCCGTTACCGTGTCGCCATCCTTGTCCGTGACTTGCAGCAAGGTGCCGAGGTTGAGGGTGATGTCGTTTTCATCGTTGCCGGCTGGATGATCCAGAGGCTGGAGCAGGGTGAAGTTGTAGGCCCCGGCGGCACTGAGGCTGAAGGTGAACACATCGACTGCGCCCGCCTTGGCGGTGAGGGTATCCCCCAGCACGCTATAGACCAGCGCCACGCCACCGGAACTCAAGGCCGGCAGGCCGCTGGTATCGCTCGACAAGGAAAAATTCAGCAGTCCATCGGCACCGGCCTGGAAGATCCCCGTCACGCTGCCGCTGGCCGTCGTTGCTTCGCCAGTCACATCGCCGATACCACCGGCAATGCCATTGGCCAGGCCGTCTTCATCGACGGTGCCGGCCTCGGCGGCTCCGGTTGCCGTTGGCGTATCGTCATCGACGGTGATCACCAGCTTCTCGGGCGCGGCCGTTACCGTGTCGCCGTCCTTGTCCGTGGCTTGCAGCAGGCTACCCAGGTTGATGGTGATGTCGTTCTCGTCATTGCCGGCTGGATGGTCCAGCGGCTGCAGCAGGGTGAAGCTATAGGCACCCGCGGCGCTGAGGCTGAAGGTGAACACATCGACTGCACCGGCCTTGGCGGTGAGGGTGTCGCCCAGGACGCTGTAGACCAGCGCCACTCCACCCGAACTCAATGCCGGCAAGCCACTGGTGTCACTCGACAAGCTATAGGTCAGTGGCACGTCGGCCCCGGACTGGAAGATACCGGTGACGCTGCCGCTGGCCACGGTGGCTTCACCCGCTACATCACCGACACCGCCGGCAATACCATTGGCCAATCCGTCTTCATCGACGGTGCCGGTCACGGCGGTGCCGGTCGCGGTTGGCGTATCGTCATCGACGGTGATCACCAGTTTCTCGGCGGCGGCGGTGACCGTATCCCCGTCCTTATCCGTGGCTTGCAGCAGGCTGCCCAGGTTGATGGTGATGTCGTTCTCGTCATTACCGGCCGCGTGATCCAGCGGCTTGAGCAGGGTGAAGCTATAGGCCCCCGCGGCGCTGAGGCTGAAGGTGAACACATCGACTGCACCGGCCTTGGCGGTCAGGGTGTCGCCTACCACGCTGTACACCAGCGCCACCCCGCCCGAACTCAGGGCTGGCAGGCCGCTGGTGTCGCTCGACAAGCTAAAGCTCAGCGGTACATCGACGCCGGACTGGAAGATCCCGGTGACGCTGCCGCTGGCCACGGTGGCCTCGCCGGCCACATCGCCGACACCGCCGGCAACGCCATTGGCCAGGCCGTCTTCATCGACGGTTCCAGCCACGGCGGTTCCGGCTGCGGCCGGCCCATCGTCCTCGAAGATCATCTGCGAGCCGATTTCGGCGGTCGTGGTGGCGGCCTGGCGCAGGACGAAGCCACCGATGTCGAAGTCGGCGTGGTCATTGCCCTTGGCGTCCAGGGCGGCGCCGTTCTCGATCAGTACGCGGTTGTGGTCCGCGGTGGTGGTGTATTCGATCTTGTAGCCGGCCTTGACGCCAGTGACGGTGGCCACCCCGCTGGCAAAGCTGATGGCAATGCTCGGATCATTCACCGAGCCGTTCGAGTTCTCGATCACTTGCCCGGTGCTGTTGTCGATGACCAGAACACTGGTGATGGCCACCGACGTATCGTTCGCATAGCCGTTGACGAAGTCCGTGCCGCTTTCAACCGCGGTGCTGAAGGCACTGATTTTTACCACCGCACTCTTGCCGCTTTGCAACTGCACCACATCGAAATTGGCGGTCTTCGCATTAAAGACCGCGGTGTAGTCGATGTTGGCTTCGACATCCGCTTCGTTCTGATCCAGGTTGGGAATGGTCACGTCCTGCCGGGCGCCGGTGACGAAGGTAAAACGAATGCCTTCCTGTTCCACGATCATCTGGTTGTTGGTGCCGAAGGTGGTCGGCCCGCCTGCCTGGCTGGTGTTGATGGTGTCACCGGTGTTGATGTTGACGCCCGTCGACTCGTCGGCGGGGTCCTTGCCGGTGGCGATGATCGTCGGATCGCTGATCCGCAGGACACCCCCGTCATCGACCACCGTCGGGTTGGCTGTGGTGAACATCAGGAACAGGTTCTGCCCGGAAGGCGCATTGGCCAGGCTGAACTTCAGGTCCTGGCTGGCACCGACGAACACCTTGTTCAGCAGGTTGAGGGCATCGTCCGGGTTGCTCGCGTCCGGGTGCTTGAGCGGTTGGTATTCCACGGTCCAGAGCTTGCCGCCCGAGACCGGCGACCCGGTTTCCTCGATGTAGCCGGCGAACACGATGGCGCCGTCAGGGCCACCGGCCCGGCCCAGGACGATGTTGTTATTGTCCGTATCGGTATAGAGCAGGATGCTGGTGCCATCGAGGGTATCCAGGCCGCTGTCCAGGCCATTGAGCGGCGCGCCGAGGCTGTCGGTGAACTTGATATCGGTAATGTCCGCGCCGGGCGCCGGGTTGAGGGTGAAGGCATTGCTGCCGGTGTCACCCACGGCACCGGTGTAGCCACTCAAGGCGGCATTCGTTGCGGTACCCGCGCCAAGGGCGGTCAAGCGGGTGGCGAAGGCCGAGGGCAGGGCGGCCAGCAGAATGTCATTGTCGTCGGCGTCCCCCGCAGGGGCTGGCGTGGCCGTGGCGTTCTGCAACCCGCTGGTTTCGTCCAGGGCAACATTGACGCCGGTCGCTACCACGAGCGGGTCGCTCGTGAGGGATAGGTTTTCTTGCAGGGTGGTCATGACATTCTCCTAGGCAGTTCCAGTCGTTGGGGCCGCACTGGGCCCTCTGCTGGCAGATGCCACAACTATGGGGATGCACCGCAGAATGCGCATTGGCCGATACTCCCAGGCGGGCTGGGAGTTTCAGCCTACCTGGGCGGGGAAGCGGGATGAGGCGCGGGCGCCGGTCCATTGCGTGCCCTTCAAGCCTTGCGCTGCTTGAGCGTTCGGCGCGGTAAAAAAAACGAGGGCGGTTTCCAGGCCACCCTCGTTTTGGTTTGACGCGCCAGGTTTCAGACGCTGCTCAGGACAATGTCGGTATTGAGCAGGTCGACCCCGAGCAGGGTGATGGTCGTCAGCTGTCCGCCGGTCTCGGCAATCGTCACGATGCTGTCGTTGCCGGCATTGTTGATCGACTGCACAGTGGCGCCCGGGTCACCAACCAGTACCACCGCATCGCGCTGGCCTGCTCCGGCATCGAAGCCTGTGACCTGGTACTGGTTCTCGGCCACCGACAGATCGATGTTGAAGGCATCCCGTTCACCCGTGGTGCCCACCAGCCTGAAGTCGAACAAGGCGTCGCTCGGGTCGTTGGCGAACAGGTTGGCGTCGAATGCGCTGGTTGCCGTATCGCCATCCTTGTCCGTGATCGTGGCGTTGAACGCCAGCTGGATATCGCTGGCCAGGCTCTGGGTTTCCTTGATGAACTGGATCACCGGGACCTTGATCGTGCCCTTGCCCATGGTGAGCTGGACCGCGTCGATCAGGTGGCTGCCATCCCACTGGACGGTGAAGGATTTCTGGTTTCCGGCCTCCGCGTGCAGGTCGGCGGCCAGCACCTTGATGGGCGCGCCCGAAGTCGTGCCGTTGTCGTAGTAGATCGTGTAGTACAGCTCTTCCGTGGCCGGGTCGTAGCCCTGTACCGAGTTGTCGATAAAGATCTTCATGGCCGTCAACAAGGTCTCGGGGTTGACCACGAAACTTTCGTCACCGGCATTGATGCCCGCCGTGGTGTTGCCCTCCAGGTTGTTGTTGGCGATACCGATGCCCGAGGTGCTGACGTTCATGGCCGCCGAACCGATGAACGATGGCAGCGGGTTGGTCTGCAACTGGGCTTCGGTCGGGTCGGGCGCCCCGAGCCCGATACCGGTCAGGATGCTGTTGTCGCCGGTCTGCGGTGCCAGCGGATTGGCGCCGAAGAACACTACCTCTTCGGTGCCTATCGTCAGCGTGCGTACCGGGTCCGGCCCACCGGCATCCAGCGAGCCATCGGCACTGCTGAGGACGACGATCGAACGGAAACCTTCCAGCAGGTCCAGGGCATAGGTGCCATCGGCCTTGGCGGTCAGGGTGTAATGGACAGTGGTATTCGCCGTGGCCGCATTGTTGTCGAAGTCGCCGGTCAAGGTCCCGGCGAACTGGTAGGCGCCATTGCCATCGGGTGACGGCGACTGCTCGACCAGTGTGCCGGTGCCGATGGTGGTGGTGTTATCCGGCCGGACCAGGGTGAACTGGTTGTTCACCAGCGAAATGTCCAGGCCGGCCGCGCCCAGCCCGTCGGCTCCGGCCGCCTTGTTCCAGTAGCCTTGTTGCGCCAGGTCGGTCCCGGTGCCGATCAGGTTGCCGAAGGCCAGGGTCGGCGTATCGTCATCGACGGTGATCACCAGCTTGTCGGCCGT
>NZ_JACMZT010000085.1:0-5603 GCF_017349615.1 Pseudomonas sp. GW531-T4 | reverse complement strand
CCTACTCTCACATGGGGAAACCCCACACTACCATCGGCGATGCATCGTTTCACTTCTGAGTTCGGGATGGGATCAGGTGGTTCCAATGCTCTATGGTCGTCAAGAAATTCGGTGTGCCGACTCGTCTTTCGACGCTTCAGCAAATTGGGTATGTAATAGCTTTGTGTGTTTTCTCGAACTTTCGGTTCGTTTCGTCTTCACACACCGCAACTCGCTCTTAAGCAAATTGCTTGGGTGTTATATGGTCAAGCCTCACGGGCAATTAGTATTGGTTAGCTCAACGCCTCACAGCGCTTACACACCCAACCTATCAACGTCGTAGTCTTCGACGGCCCTTCAGGGAACTCAAGGTTCCAGTGAGATCTCATCTTGAGGCAAGTTTCCCGCTTAGATGCTTTCAGCGGTTATCTTTTCCGAACATAGCTACCCGGCAATGCCACTGGCGTGACAACCGGAACACCAGAGGTTCGTCCACTCCGGTCCTCTCGTACTAGGAGCAGCCCCTCTCAAATCTCAAACGTCCACGGCAGATAGGGACCGAACTGTCTCACGACGTTCTAAACCCAGCTCGCGTACCACTTTAAATGGCGAACAGCCATACCCTTGGGACCGGCTTCAGCCCCAGGATGTGATGAGCCGACATCGAGGTGCCAAACACCGCCGTCGATATGAACTCTTGGGCGGTATCAGCCTGTTATCCCCGGAGTACCTTTTATCCGTTGAGCGATGGCCCTTCCATACAGAACCACCGGATCACTAAGACCTACTTTCGTACCTGCTCGACGTGTCTGTCTCGCAGTCAAGCGCGCTTTTGCCTTTATACTCTACGACCGATTTCCGACCGGTCTGAGCGCACCTTCGTACTCCTCCGTTACTCTTTAGGAGGAGACCGCCCCAGTCAAACTACCCACCATACACTGTCCTCGATCCGGATAACGGACCTGAGTTAGAACCTCAAAGTTGCCAGGGTGGTATTTCAAGGATGGCTCCACGCGAACTGGCGTCCACGCTTCAAAGCCTCCCACCTATCCTACACAAGCAAATTCAAAGTCCAGTGCAAAGCTATAGTAAAGGTTCACGGGGTCTTTCCGTCTAGCCGCGGATACACTGCATCTTCACAGCGATTTCAATTTCACTGAGTCTCGGGTGGAGACAGCGCCGCCATCGTTACGCCATTCGTGCAGGTCGGAACTTACCCGACAAGGAATTTCGCTACCTTAGGACCGTTATAGTTACGGCCGCCGTTTACCGGGGCTTCGATCAAGAGCTTCGCGTTAGCTAACCCCATCAATTAACCTTCCGGCACCGGGCAGGCGTCACACCCTATACGTCCACTTTCGTGTTTGCAGAGTGCTGTGTTTTTAATAAACAGTCGCAGCGGCCTGGTATCTTCGACCGGCATGGGCTTACGGAGCAAGTCCTTCACCCTCACCGGCGCACCTTCTCCCGAAGTTACGGTGCCATTTTGCCTAGTTCCTTCACCCGAGTTCTCTCAAGCGCCTTGGTATTCTCTACCCAACCACCTGTGTCGGTTTGGGGTACGGTTCCTAGTTATCTGAAGCTTAGAAGCTTTTCTTGGAAGCATGGCATCAACCACTTCGTCACCTGAAAGGTAACTCGTCATCAGCTCTCGGCCTTAGAACCCCGGATTTACCTAAGATTCCAGCCTACCACCTTAAACTTGGACAACCAACGCCAAGCTGGCCTAGCCTTCTCCGTCCCTCCATCGCAATAACTAGAAGTACAGGAATATTAACCTGTTTTCCATCGACTACGCTTTTCAGCCTCGCCTTAGGGACCGACTAACCCTGCGTCGATTAACGTTGCGCAGGAAACCTTGGTCTTTCGGCGTGGGTGTTTTTCACACCCATTGTCGTTACTCATGTCAGCATTCGCACTTCTGATACCTCCAGCAAGCTTCTCAACTCACCTTCACAGGCTTACAGAACGCTCCTCTACCGCATCACTTACGTGATACCCGTAGCTTCGGTGTATGGTTTGAGCCCCGTTACATCTTCCGCGCAGGCCGACTCGACTAGTGAGCTATTACGCTTTCTTTAAAGGGTGGCTGCTTCTAAGCCAACCTCCTAGCTGTCTAAGCCTTCCCACATCGTTTCCCACTTAACCATAACTTTGGGACCTTAGCTGACGGTCTGGGTTGTTTCCCTTTTCACGACGGACGTTAGCACCCGCCGTGTGTCTCCCATGCTCGGCACTTGTAGGTATTCGGAGTTTGCATCGGTTTGGTAAGTCGGGATGACCCCCTAGCCGAAACAGTGCTCTACCCCCTACAGTGATACATGAGGCGCTACCTAAATAGCTTTCGAGGAGAACCAGCTATCTCCGAGCTTGATTAGCCTTTCACTCCGATCCACAGGTCATCCGCTAACTTTTCAACGGTAGTCGGTTCGGTCCTCCAGTCAGTGTTACCTAACCTTCAACCTGCCCATGGATAGATCGCCCGGTTTCGGGTCTATACCCAGCGACTAAACGCCCTATTAAGACTCGCTTTCGCTACGCCTCCCCTATTCGGTTAAGCTCGCCACTGAATATAAGTCGCTGACCCATTATACAAAAGGTACGCAGTCACAGAACAAAGTCTGCTCCCACTGCTTGTACGCATACGGTTTCAGGATCTATTTCACTCCCCTCTCCGGGGTTCTTTTCGCCTTTCCCTCACGGTACTAGTTCACTATCGGTCAGTCAGTAGTATTTAGCCTTGGAGGATGGTCCCCCCATATTCAGACAAAGTTTCTCGTGCTCCGTCCTACTCGATTTCATGACTAAGAGACTTTCGCGTACAGGGCTATCACCCACTATGGCCGCACTTTCCAGAGCGTTCCGCTAATCTCAAAGCCACTTAAGGGCTAGTCCCCGTTCGCTCGCCACTACTAAGGGAATCTCGGTTGATTTCTTTTCCTCAGGGTACTTAGATGTTTCAGTTCCCCTGGTTCGCCTCTTGCACCTATGTATTCAGTACAAGATAACCATCTTATGATGGCTGGGTTCCCCCATTCAGACATCTCCGGATCAAAGTCTGTTTGCCGACTCCCCGAAGCTTTTCGCAGGCTACCACGTCTTTCATCGCCTCTGACTGCCAAGGCATCCACCGTATGCGCTTCTTCACTTGACCATATAACCCCAAGCAATCTGGTTATACTGTGAAGACGACATTCGCCGAAAATTCGCGATTAAACTCACAAATTTTACCTTAGCCTGAATAAACACCAGTGAAAGTGCTATCCAGTCTATCTTTCTATCACATACCCAAATTTTTAAAGAACGATTCTGATAAAGATCAGAAATCAACATTCATCGCCAATCAGCGGAATGCTCATTTCTAAGCTTTAAACGATGGACACCAATCTGTAATGGTGGAGCCAAGCGGGATCGAACCGCTGACCTCCTGCGTGCAAGGCAGGCGCTCTCCCAGCTGAGCTATGGCCCCGTATCGCTACAGGGTGCACCAGTAATTGGTGGGTCTGGGCAGATTCGAACTGCCGACCTCACCCTTATCAGGGGTGCGCTCTAACCAACTGAGCTACAGACCCAATCGTCTTCTTCAATGAATCAAGCAATTCGTGTGGGAGCTTATGAAGCAGCTGATGTCGTCGATTAAGGAGGTGATCCAGCCGCAGGTTCCCCTACGGCTACCTTGTTACGACTTCACCCCAGTCATGAATCACACCGTGGTAACCGTCCTCCCGAAGGTTAGACTAGCTACTTCTGGTGCAACCCACTCCCATGGTGTGACGGGCGGTGTGTACAAGGCCCGGGAACGTATTCACCGCGACATTCTGATTCGCGATTACTAGCGATTCCGACTTCACGCAGTCGAGTTGCAGACTGCGATCCGGACTACGATCGGTTTTATGGGATTAGCTCCACCTCGCGGCTTGGCAACCCTCTGTACCGACCATTGTAGCACGTGTGTAGCCCAGGCCGTAAGGGCCATGATGACTTGACGTCATCCCCACCTTCCTCCGGTTTGTCACCGGCAGTCTCCTTAGAGTGCCCACCATGACGTGCTGGTAACTAAGGACAAGGGTTGCGCTCGTTACGGGACTTAACCCAACATCTCACGACACGAGCTGACGACAGCCATGCAGCACCTGTCTCAATGTTCCCGAAGGCACCAATCCATCTCTGGAAAGTTCATTGGATGTCAAGGCCTGGTAAGGTTCTTCGCGTTGCTTCGAATTAAACCACATGCTCCACCGCTTGTGCGGGCCCCCGTCAATTCATTTGAGTTTTAACCTTGCGGCCGTACTCCCCAGGCGGTCAACTTAATGCGTTAGCTGCGCCACTAAGAGCTCAAGGCTCCCAACGGCTAGTTGACATCGTTTACGGCGTGGACTACCAGGGTATCTAATCCTGTTTGCTCCCCACGCTTTCGCACCTCAGTGTCAGTATCAGTCCAGGTGGTCGCCTTCGCCACTGGTGTTCCTTCCTATATCTACGCATTTCACCGCTACACAGGAAATTCCACCACCCTCTACCATACTCTAGCTCGCCAGTTTTGGATGCAGTTCCCAGGTTGAGCCCGGGGATTTCACATCCAACTTAACGAACCACCTACGCGCGCTTTACGCCCAGTAATTCCGATTAACGCTTGCACCCTCTGTATTACCGCGGCTGCTGGCACAGAGTTAGCCGGTGCTTATTCTGTCGGTAACGTCAAAATACTCACGTATTAGGTAAGTACCCTTCCTCCCAACTTAAAGTGCTTTACAATCCGAAGACCTTCTTCACACACGCGGCATGGCTGGATCAGGCTTTCGCCCATTGTCCAATATTCCCCACTGCTGCCTCCCGTAGGAGTCTGGACCGTGTCTCAGTTCCAGTGTGACTGATCATCCTCTCAGACCAGTTACGGATCGTCGCCTTGGTGAGCCATTACCTCACCAACTAGCTAATCCGACCTAGGCTCATCTGATAGCGCAAGGCCCGAAGGTCCCCTGCTTTCTCCCGTAGGACGTATGCGGTATTAGCGTCCGTTTCCGAACGTTATCCCCCACTACCAGGCAGATTCCTAGGCATTACTCACCCGTCCGCCGCTCTCAAGAGAAGCAAGCTTCTCTCTACCGCTCGACTTGCATGTGTTAGGCCTGCCGCCAGCGTTCAATCTGAGCCATGATCAAACTCTTCAGTTCAAACATCTTTGGGTTTTGAGAAAACCCTAAACTTGGCTCAGCAATCGTTGGTTACATCTTTGATTTCTCGCGGAGTAACTTGTGATGCTGATAATCTTTCTGACTATCAGTCTGACTCCACAAGCACCCACACGAATTGCTTGATTCAGTTGTTAAAGAGCGGTTGGTTAAGTCTTTCGTCTCAACCGAGGCGCGCATTCTACAGCAGCCTCTGTATCTGTCAAGCGGTTATTTTAAGAAGTTTTCAAAGTTTCCTTTGCAACTTCAACCACTTGCGCTTCCGATCTCTCGTCAGCGGGAGGCGAATTCTACAGCGTTACACGCTGCTGTCAACACCTCTTTTTCTCCGCTTTCGACCGAGAAGATCGAACCGTCAATCCGGCGAAAACACACTGCCGAACCGACTCCTTCGGACCTCGATGAACTGAAGCGTAACCGCTGTCGAAAACC
>NZ_JACMZT010000084.1:0-6663 GCF_017349615.1 Pseudomonas sp. GW531-T4 | reverse complement strand
AGCGACGCTATAGACCAGCGCGACTCCACCCGAACTCAGGGCTGGCAGGCCGCTGGTATCACTCGACAAGCTATAGGTCAGCGGTACATCGGCACCCGACTGGAAGATACCGGTAACGCTACCGCTGGCCGTGGTCGCCTCGCCGGGTACATCACCCACACCACCGGCGATGCCATTGGCCAGGCCATCTTCATCAACGGTACCAGCCTCGGCGGCTCCGGTTGCGGTTGGCGTATCGTCATCGACGGTGATCACCAGTTTCTCGGCGGCGGCCGTTACCGTGTCGCCATCGTTATCCGTGGCCTGGAGTATCGTGCCCAGGTTAAGGGTGATGTCGTTCTCGTCGTTGCCGGCTGGATGATCCAGCGGCTGCAGCAGGCTGAAGCTGTAGGCACCGGCGGCACTGAGGCTGAAGGTGAACACATCGACGGCGCCCGCCTTGGCAGTCAGGGTGTCACCCGCGACGCTATAGATCAGCGCCACTCCACCCGAACTCAGGGCTGGCAGGCCGCTGGTATCACTCGACAAACTATAGCTCAGTGGTACATCGGCGCCGGATTGGAAGATACCGGTAACGCTGCCGCTGGCCGTCGTGGCTTCACCCGCTACATCACCGACACCACCGGCAATACCATTGGCCAGGCCATCTTCATCGACGGTTCCGGCCTCGGCGGCTCCGGTTGCGGTTGGGGTGTCGTCATCGACGGTAATCACCAGTTTCTCGGCGGCGGCCGTCACTGTGTCGCCGTCCTTATCGGTAGCTTGCAGCAAGGTGCCGAGGTTGAGGGTGATGTCGTTCTCGTCATTGCCGGCTGGATGGTCCAGCGGCTGCAGCAGGGTAAAGCTGTAGGCACCGGCTGCACTGAGGCTGAAGGTGAATACATCGACGGCACCGGCTTTGGCGGTCAGGGTGTCGCCGAGGACGCTGTAGACCAGCGCCACTCCGCCCGAACTCAATGCTGGCAAGCCACTGGTGTCGCTCGACAGGGCATAGGTCAGCGGTACATCGGCTCCAGATTGGAAGATACCGGTAACGCTACCGCTGGCCGTGGTCGCCTCGCCGGGTACATCACCCACACCACCGGCGATGCCATTGGCCAGGCCGTCTTCATCGACGGTGCCGGCCGCGGCAGTCCCATTGGCGGTTGGCGTGTCGTCATCGATGGTGATCACCAGTTTCTCGGCGGCGGCCGTCACCGTGTCGCCATCGTTATCCGTGGCCTGGAGTATCGTGCCCAGATTAATGGTGATGTCGTTCTCGTTGTCGCCCGCTGGGTGATCCAGCGGCTGCAGCAGGGTGAAGCTGTAGGCACCGGCGGCACTGAGGCTGAAGGTGAATACATCGGTTGCGCCAGCCTTGGCGGTCAGGGTATCGCCAGCGACGCTGTACACCAGTGCCACTCCGCCGGACGTCAGAGCTGGCAAGCCACTGGTGTCGCTCGACAAGGAGTAAGTCAGCGGTACATCGGCACCCGACTGGAAGATCCCGGTCACGCTGCCGCTGGCCGTGGTGGCTTCGCCCGCTACGTCGCCGACACCGCCGGCAATGCCATTGGCCAGGCCGTCTTCATCGACAGTACCGGCCTCGGCGGCTCCGGCCGCCGTTGGCGTGTCGTCATCGACGGTAATCACCAGTTTCTCGGCGGCAGCCGTTACCGTGTCGCCATCGTTATCCGTGGCCTGCAACAGCGTGCCGAGGTTAAGGGTGATGTCGTTTTCATCATTGCCGGCTGGATGATCCAGCGGCTGCAGCAAGGTGAAGCTGTAGACACCCGCGGCGCTAAGGCTGAAGGTAAATACATCGGTCGCCCCGGCTTTGGCGGTCAGGGTGTCACCCAGGACGCTATAGACCAGCGCCACGCCGCCCGAACTCAATGCCGGCAAGCCACTGGTGTCACTCGACAAGCTATAGGTCAGTGGCACGTCGGCCCCGGACTGGAAGATACCGGTAACGCTACCGCTGGCAGTCGTGGCTTCGCCAGCTACGTCGCCCACACCACCGGCAATACCATTGGCCAATCCGTCTTCATCGACGGTACCAGCCTCGGCGGCTCCGGCCGCCGTTGGTGTGTCGTCATCGACGGTAATCACCAGTTTCTCGGCGGCGGCCGTCACCGTGTCACCGTCCTTGTCGGTAGCTTGCAGCAGCGTGCCGAGGTTAAGGGTGATGTCGTTTTCATCATTGCCGGCTGGATGATCCAGCGGCTGCAGCAGGCTGAAGCTGTAGGCACCCGCGGCGCTAAGGCTGAAGGTGAACACATCGACTGCACCAGCCTTGGCGGTCAGGGTGTCACCCAGGACGCTGTAGACCAGCGCCACGCCGCCCGAGCTCAGCGCTGGCAAGCCGCTGGTGTCGCTCGACAGGGAGTAAGTCAGCGGTACATCGGCCCCGGACTGGAAGATCGCCGTGACGCTGCCGCTGGCCGTCGTGGCTTCGCCAGCTACGTCGCCCACACCACCGGCAATACCATTGGCCAAGCCGTCTTCGTCGACGGTACCAGCCTCGGCGGCTCCGGTTGCGGTTGGCGTGTCGTCATCGACGGTAATCACCAGTTTCTCGGCGGCAGCCGTTACCGTGTCGCCATCGTTATCCGTGGCTTGCAGCAGGCTACCCAGGTTGATCGTAATGTCGTTCTCGTCATTGCCGGCTGGATGGTCCAGCGGTTGCAGCAAGGTGAAGCTGTAGGCACCGGCTGCACTGAGGCTGAAGGTGAACACATCGACTGCACCAGCCTTGGCGGTCAGGGTATCTCCCAGGACGCTGTAGACCAGCGCCACGCCGCCCGAACTCAATGCCGGCAAGCCACTGGTATCACTCGACAAGCTATAGCTCAGCGGTACATCGGCCCCGGACTGGAAGATACCGGTAACGCTACCGCTGGCAGTCGTTGCTTCGCCAGCCACGTCGCCCACACCACCGGCAATACCATTGGCCAATCCGTCTTCATCGACGGTACCAGCCTCGGCGGCTCCGGCCGCCGTTGGCGTGTCGTCATCGACGGTAATCACCAGTTTCTCGGCGGCGGCCGTCACCGTGTCACCGTCCTTATCCGTGGCTTGCAGCAGGCTACCCAGGTTGATCGTAATGTCGTTTTCGTCATTACCGGCTGGATGATCCAGAGGCTGCAGCAGGGTAAAGCTATAGGCGCCCGCCGCGCTGAGGCTGAAGGTGAATACATCGATTGCACCGGCTTTGGCAGTCAGGGTGTCGCCGGCGACGCTATAGACCAGTGCCACTCCACCCGAACTCAGGGCTGGCAGGCCGCTGGTATCGCTCGACAAGCTAAAGCTCAGCGGCACATCGACGCCGGACTGGAAGATCCCGGTCACGCTGCCACTGGCCGTGATGGCTTCGCCAGGCACGTCGCCGACACCGCCGGCAATGCCATTGGCCAGGCCGTCCTCATCGACGGTGCCAGCCGCAGGGGTACCGGCCGCTGCCGGTCCATCGTCCTCGAAGATCATCTGCGAGCCGATTTCGGCGGTGCTGGTAGAGGCTTGGCGCAGGGTGAAACCACCGATATCGAAATCGGCGTGGTCATCGCCCCTGGCATCGGTGGCTGCCCCGTTCTCGACCAGCACGCGGTTGTGATCCGCGGTGGTGGTGTATTCAATCTGGTAGCCGGCCTTGACGCCGGTGATGGTTGCCACGCCGCCGGAAAAGCTGATGGCAATGCTCGGATCATTCACCGAACCGTCGGAGTTCTCGATCACCAGCCCGGTGCTTTTGTTGATCACGCGAATATGGGTGATGGCCACTGACGCATCGTTCGCATAGCCATTGATGAAATTCACGCCAGGTTCGGCCGCAGTGCTGTATGCGCTGACTTTCACCATCGCCGTCTTGCCGCCTTGCAGCTGCACGACATCGAAACTGGCTGTCTTGGTATTAAAGACCGCGGTGAAGTCGATATTGGATTCCACATCCGCTTCGTTCTGGTCCAGGTTAGGCACGGTCACGTTCTGCCGGGCGCCGGTGACGAACGAAATACGAATGCCTTCCTGTTCCACAATCATCTGGTTGTTGGTGCCCAGGGTGGTCGGGCCACCGCCCTGGCTGGTATTGATCGTATCGCCAGTGTTGATGTTCGCGCCGCTCGACTGGTCCGCCGGGTCCTTACCGGTGGCGATCAGCGTCGGATTGGTGATCCGCAAGACGCCACCGTCGTTGATCACCGTCGGGTTCGCCGCCGTGAACATCAGGAACAGGTTCTGCCCGGAGGGTGCATTGGCCAGGCTGAATCCCGCGTCCTGGACGGTGCTGACAAACACCTTGTTCAGCAGGTTGAGGGCATCGTCCGGGTTGCTGGCATCCGGGTGCTTGAGCGGTTGGTATTCCACGGTCCAGAGCTTGCCGCCGGATACCGGCGATCCGGTTTCTTCGATATAGGCCGCGAACACAATCGCACCGGCAGGGCCACCGGCCCGGCCCAGCAGGATGTTGTTGTCCGTATCCGTATAGAGAAGGATGCTGGTGCCATCGAGGGTATCCAGCCCGCTGTCCAGGCCATTGAGCGGCGCGCCGAGGCTGTCGGTGAACTTGATATCGCTGACATTCGTGCCGGGCGCCAGGGTGAAGGCATTGCTGCCCGTGTCGCCCACGGCACCGGTGTAGCCACTCAAGGCGGCGTCCGTTGCGGTTCCGGCCCCAAGGGCCGTCAACCGCGTAGCGAAGGCCGAGGGCAGGGCCGCCAGCAGGATGTCATTGTCGTCAGCGTCTCCGGCGGGGCTTGGCGTCGCAGTGGCGTTCTGCAACCCGGTGGTTTCGTCCAGGGTCACGCTCGCACCGTTCACCAGGATGGACGAAGCGCTGTTCACCTGGGCAGCGCTGACGGCCAGCGTGTTGTCGCTGGAGAAAACGGGGTAGAGAGCGGTGCTGGTGTCAGCGGTCAGGTCGTTCGTGGGGGATGGGTTTTTTTTAGAAATAGTCATGACGTTCTCCCGGGCAATTCCAGTCGTCGAAGCCGCACCTGGGCCCTCTGTTGGCAGATACGACAACTATGAAGATGCGTCGCAGATTGCGCATTGGCCGATACTCCCAGGCCGGATGGGAGTTTCAGCCCATGCGGCAGGGGACACGGGAGGCGGTAAGGCAGCGATCGCGCAAGGGGGCTTTGGGTTAGCCTGCGATGGGCGGCGACAGGCCTGTCGTAGAGCTGTTCGACGGGCGGCTTGAGTGTTCGGCGCGGCTCTCATGTCGGAGCTGTAGATAGGGGAGCCCAAAAAAAGCGAGGGTGGTTTCCAGGCCACCCTCGCTTGAGTTTGACGCGCCAGGTTTCAGACGCTGCCCAGCACAATATCGGTATTGAGCAGGTCGACCCCGACCAGGGTGATGGTCGTCAATTGTCCGCCGGTCTCGGCCACCGTCACGATACTGTCGGCGCCGGCGTTGTTGATCGACTGCACAGTGGCGCCCGGGTCACCAATAAGCACCACCGCATCGCGCTGGCCTGCGCCGGCATCGAAGCCTGTGACCTGGTACTGGTTCTCGGCCACCGACAGGTCGATGTTGAAGGCATCCCGCTCACCCGTGGTGCCCACCAGCCTGAAGTCGAAGAGGGCATCGGCCGGGTCGTTGGCGAACAGGTTGGCGTCGAACGCGCTGGTCGCGGTGTCGCCATCCTTGTCCGTCACCGTCGCGTTGAACGCCAGCTTGATATCGCTGGCCAGGCTCTCGGTCTCCTGAATGAACTCGATCACCGGGATCTTGATCGTACCCTTGCCCATGGTGAGCTGGACCGCATCGATCTTGTGGATGTCGTCCCACTCCAGGGTAAAGGATGTCTGGCCTCCCGCTTCCGCATGCAGGTCGGCGGCCTGCACCTTGATGGGCGCGCCCGAGGTCGTGCCGTTGTCGAAGTAGATCGTGTAGTACAGCTCTTCCGTGGCCGGGTTGTAGCCCTGCACCGAGTTGTCGATATAGACCTTCATGGCCGTCAACAGCGTCTCGGGGTTGACCACGAAGCTCTCGTCACCGGCATTGATGCCGGCGGTGGTGTTGCCCTCCAGGTTGTTGTTGGCGATGCCGATACCCGAGGTGCTGACGTTCAACGCCGCCGTGCCGATGAATGACGGCAGGGGGTTGGTCTGCAGTTGCGCTTCGGTCGGGTCGGGCGCCCCGAGCCCGATGCCGGTCAGGATGCTGTTATCGCCGGTTTGCGGTGCCAGCGGATTGGCGCCGAAGAACACCACCTCTTCGGTGCCTATCGTCAGCGTGCGCACAGGGTCCGGCCCACCGGCATCCAGCGAGCCATCGGCACTGCTGAGGACGATGACCGAACGGAAGCCTTCCTCCAGGTCCAGGGCATAGGTGCCGTTGGCGTAGGCACTCAGGGTGTAGTGCACGGTGGTATCGGCGGTGGCCGCGTTGTTGTCGAAATCACCGGTCAAGGTGCCCGCGAACTGGTAGGCGCCATTGCCATCGGGTGATGGCGACTGCTCGACCAGCGTGCCGGTCCCGGTGGTGGTCGTGTCATCCGGCCGGACCAGGGTGAACTGGTTGTTCACCAGCGAAATATCCAGGCCGGCTGCATTCAGCCCGTCGGCGCCGGCCCCCAGGTTCCAGTAGCCTTGTTGCGCCAGCTGGGTCCCGGTGCCGATCAGGTTGCCGAAGGCCAGGGTCGGCGTATCGTCATCGACGGTGATCACCAGCTTGTCGGCTGC
>NZ_JACMZT010000083.1:0-7066 GCF_017349615.1 Pseudomonas sp. GW531-T4 | reverse complement strand
ACAGAACGAAGCCCAGCCCATCAGCGTCGCCGACAAGGTGCAACTGGTGGACGCCCTGAGCGCGGCCGGGCTCGGCTATATAGAAGTCGGCAGTTTCGTCTCGCCCAAATGGGTGCCGCAGATGGCCGGGTCCGCCGAGGTGTTCGCGCAAATCCAGCGCAAGCCGGGAGTGACCTACGGCGCCCTCGCCCCGAACCTGCGCGGCTTCGAAGATGCCGTGGCCGCCGGGGTCAAGGAGGTCGCGGTGTTCGCCGCCGCCTCCGAGTCCTTCTCCCAGCGCAACATCAATTGCTCCATCAGCGAGAGCCTGGAGCGCTTCGTGCCGATCATGGAGGCGGCGAAACAGCATGGCGTTACCGTGCGCGGTTACGTGTCCTGTGTGCTGGGCTGCCCTTACGAAGGCGAGGTGGCGCCGGAACAGGTCGCCGTGGTCGCCCGCGAGCTGTACAGCATGGGCTGCTACGAAGTGTCCCTGGGCGACACCATCGGCACCGGCACCGCCGGCGCTACCCGGCGGATGTTCGAGGTGGTGGCCGCCCATGTCCCGCGGGACAAGCTCGCCGGGCACTTCCACGACACCTACGGCCAGGCCCTGGCCAATATCTACGCCAGCCTGCTGGAAGGCATCGCGGTGTTCGACAGCTCCATCGCCGGGCTCGGCGGCTGCCCCTACGCCAAGGGCGCCAGCGGTAACGTCGCCAGCGAGGACGTGCTGTACCTGCTCAATGGGCTGGGCATCAAAACTGGTATCGACATGGAGCGCCTGATCCTCGCCGGCCAGCAGATCTGCTCCGTGCTGGGGCGGCCCACCGGCTCGCGCGTCGCCAAGGCCCGTTACCCAGGTTGAGGGGGTTGCCTGTTTCAGGGTGTTACCGACTGCTCTGGCGCACGCTCGAAACGGGTAACACGGAAACAGTTTGTCGATTTTCTAGCGGTACAGATGAAATGCCATTTTTATCAAACCATTGATTTTAAAGGACTTTAAAAAGTTGGCATGGCTTCTGCTATATCTCTGGCATAACAAGAATAAAAAGCAGCAAAGCTAATAAAAATAAGACGAAACGACTCTGACATAACAAAAACAACACGGCAGAGACGCAGCTAACAGATTTTTTTGGAGAGGATGTGTTTTCCAGGGTGTCTTCAACAACAAGAGCCACCCGCAACCGGGCAGAGAACAATAAAACTACCCCAAGGTAGCTCCCGAACTGGTTGGTCGCTCAAGCGAGAAAATAGATCAGCGCTCAAAAAAATACGTTTGCTCTTGATCCCGGATGGGGATCGCCAAAAACAGCGGTAAAGGGTAACGGTTGCCAAAAACAACAACAGACCGCCCCTCAATAATAAAAAAAGAGCACGCAACGACAAAATTAAAGGGGAGCTTCGGCTCCCCTTTGTGCTTTCTGCCATTCCTGTTTTCTTCCCTGATTCGGCGGCGACCTTGGGGTCGCTATCGCGAGCAACCTTGCTCCTACAAACAGCGAGCTTGCTCGCGATGACATCAGGAATGCCCGCGCAACTCCTCGATGCTGATCTCGCGCATCCTGAACTTCTGGATCTTGCCGGTCACGGTCATCGGGAATTCCTCGACGAACTTGAAGTAACGCGGCGTCTTGAAGTGAGCGATACGCTCCTTGCACCAGGCCTGCAGCTCCTCCTCGCTGGCGCTGTGGCCGGGGTGGAACTTGATCCAGGCGACAATCTCTTCACCGTACTTCGAGCATGGAATGCCGATCACCTGCACGTCGGCCACCGCCGGATGGGTGAAGAAAAACTCCTCCAGCTCGCGCGGATAAATGTTTTCGCCGCCGCGGATGATCATGTCCTTGTTGCGCCCGGCGATGCACACGTAACCCTGCTCGTTCATGGTCGCCAGGTCGCCGGTGTGCATCCAGCCGGCCTGGTCGATGGCTTCAGCCGTGCCCTGCGGGTTGTTCCAGTAGCCCAGCATCACGCTGTAACCGCGGGTGCAGAGCTCGCCGATGGTGCCGCGCGGCACGATATTACCCGCCTCGTCGATGATCTTGCTTTCCAGCTGCGGCTGGGTGCGGCCGACCGTGGTCACGCGCAGTTCGAGGTCGTCCGCCGGGCCGGTCTGCAACGACACCGGGCTGGTTTCGGTCATGCCGTAGGCGATCTGCACTTCGCTCATGTGCATCTCGCTGATCACCCGGCGCATCACCTCGATCGGACAGGTGGCCCCGGCCATGATCCCGGTGCGCAGGCTCGACAGGTCGAACTCGGCCCGCCGTGGCAGGTCAAGCATGGCGATGAACATGGTCGGCACGCCATACAGCCCGGTGGCCTTTTCCTCGGCCACGGCGCTCAGGGTCAGCAGCGGATCGAAGGCATCGTTGGGGTAGATCATGGTGGTGCCGTGGGTCACGCAGCCCAGATTGCCCATGACCATGCCGAAGCAGTGGTACAGCGGCACCGGAATCACCAGGCGGTCCTCGTGGCCCAGGCCCAGGCTCTCGCCGACCATATAGCCGTTGTTGAGGATGTTGTAGTGGCTGAGGGTCGCGCCCTTGGGGAAACCGGTGGTGCCGGAGGTGTACTGGATATTCACCGCCTGGTCGGGGTCCAGGCTGTCCTGGCGTTCGCGCAGCGCTTCGACACTGACGCCGGCCCCCAGGTCGGCCAGCTGCGACCAGGGCAGAAAACCCGACGGCGGCTGCGCGTCGAGGCTGATCACGCCGCGCAAATCCGGCAGGCGCTCGCTCTGTAGCTGGCCGATGGACTGCTGCGCCAGCTCGGGTGCCAGGCCCTGCAACATGGCGTGATAGTCGGAGGTCTTGAACGCACCGGCGCACACCAGCCACTGGCAACCGGACTGCTTGAGCACGTATTCCAGCTCGGAACTGCGGTAGGCCGGGTTGATGTTCACCAGGATCGCGCCGATCTTGGCGCTGGCGAACTGGCTGATGCACCACTGGGCACAATTGGGGGCCCAGATGCCCAGCCGGTCGCCGGTCTTGAGCCCCAGGGCCAGCAGCGCCCGGGCATGCAGATCGACGGTTTCGGCCAGCTGCTGCCAGCTGTAGCGCAGCTGCTGATGACGCACCACCAGGGCTTCGCCCCGAGGGTATGACGCCACCGTGCGATCGAACGCCTGACCGATGGTCAGCGCCAGCAAGGCTTTGTCCTGAGTGCCGCGAGTGTAGCTGCGCCCCGGCGCGGGTGCGGGTTGATCCATGATGACCCCCTATTGTCTTTATTGTAGGAGCGAGGCTTGCCCGTGATTGGAGCGCCGCGATGTCGCTATACGACCGCGTGATCCTTCATCGCCGGCAAGCTCGGCTCCTACAGATTCGCGCAAGTTGACGTTTACGTAAAGGGTGATTGACAGCCACCCGTCGCAGGCTTACGTTAACGTAAAGGTGAGAGCCGGATCAGCCGCTCTCCACAGCCCGACTCCCTTACATAAAAACAAGTTTGAAGGTGCCCCCATGAGCTATCCGACCCTGAACTTTGCCCTCGGCGAAACCATCGACATGCTCCGCGACCAGGTGCAGGCCTTCGTCAAGGCCGAGCTGGCGCCACGGGCGGCACAGATCGACATCGACAACCTGTTCCCCGCCGACATGTGGCGCAAGTTCGGCGACATGGGCCTCTTGGGCATCACCGTGCCGGAAGAATACGGCGGTGCCGGCCTGGGTTACCTGGCCCACGTGGTGGCCATGGAAGAAATCAGCCGTGGCTCGGCCTCGGTCGCCCTCTCCTACGGCGCCCATTCCAACCTCTGCGTCAACCAGATCAACCGCAACGGCAACCACGCACAGAAAAGCCAATACCTGCCCAAGCTGATCAGCGGCGAACACATCGGCGCCCTGGCCATGAGCGAACCCAATGCCGGCTCCGACGTGGTGTCGATGAAGCTGCGCGCCGACAAGCGCGGCGACCACTACGTGCTCAACGGCAGCAAGACCTGGATCACCAACGGCCCCGACGCCAACACCTACGTGATCTACGCCAAGACCGACCTGGAAAAGGGTCCGCACGGCATCACCGCGTTCATCGTCGAGCGCGACTGGAAAGGCTTCAGCCGCAGCAACAAGTTCGACAAGCTGGGCATGCGCGGCTCCAACACCTGCGAGCTGTTTTTCGATGACGTGCAAGTGCCGGAAGAAAACATCCTCGGCGTGCTCAATGGCGGCGTGAAGGTACTGATGAGCGGCCTGGACTACGAGCGCGTGGTGCTCTCCGGCGGCCCGACCGGGATCATGCAGGCCTGCATGGACCTGGTGGTGCCCTACATCCACGACCGCAAGCAGTTCGGCCAGAGCATCGGCGAGTTCCAGCTGATCCAGGGCAAGGTCGCCGACATGTACACCCAGCTCAACGCCAGCCGCGCCTACCTGTATGCCGTGGCCCAGGCCTGCGAACGCGGCGAGACCACGCGCAAGGACGCCGCCGGGGTGATCCTCTACAGCGCCGAACGCGCCACCCAGATGGCCCTGGACGCGATCCAGATCCTCGGCGGTAACGGCTACATCAACGAATTCCCCGCCGGCCGCCTGCTGCGCGACGCCAAGCTGTATGAAATCGGCGCTGGCACCAGCGAGATCCGCCGCATGCTGATCGGTCGCGAACTCTTTAACGAGACGAAGTAAGAGCAGCTGCAAGTTGCGAGCTACAAGCGGCAAGCCATAGCTGCCGTAACGCCGATTTACTCTTGCAGCTTGAAGCTTGTCGCTTCGAGCTGCGCTGGGAGCCCCAATGATTCTGAAGTCTCAGCTCAACCCGAAATCACCAGAGTTCGCGCAGAACGCTGCCAGCATGCTGGCCCAGGTCGATGCCCTGCACACCCTGCTCGCCCAGGTCCAGCAAGGCGGTGGCGCCAAGGCCCAGGAACGGCACACCTCGCGCGGCAAGCTGCTGCCGCGCGAGCGTATCAACCGCCTGCTCGACCCGGGCTCGCCCTTCCTCGAAGTCAGCCAACTGGCGGCGTATGAGGTGTATGGCGAAGACGTGCCGGCCGCCGGGGTGATTGCCGGCATCGGCCGGGTGGAAGGTGTCGAATGCATGATCGTGGCCAACGATGCCACGGTGAAAGGCGGCTCCTACTACCCGTTGACCGTGAAAAAACACCTGCGCGCCCAGGCCATCGCCCAGCAGAACCGCCTGCCCTGCATCTACCTGGTGGACTCCGGCGGCGCCAACCTGCCGCGCCAGGACGAGGTGTTCCCCGACCGCGAGCACTTCGGGCGGATCTTCTTCAACCAGGCCAACATGAGCGCCCAGGGCATCCCGCAGATCGCCGTGGTCATGGGTTCCTGCACCGCCGGCGGGGCCTACGTGCCGGCCATGGCCGACGAAGCGATCATGGTCCGCGAACAGGCCACCATCTTCCTCGCCGGCCCGCCGCTGGTGAAAGCCGCCACCGGTGAAGTGGTCAGCGCCGAAGACCTTGGCGGCGCCGATGTGCACTGCAAGATCTCCGGTGTCGCCGACCACTACGCCGACAGCGACGAACACGCCCTGGCCCTGGCCCGGCGCAGCATCGCCAACCTCAACTGGCGCAAGCAGGGCGAGTTGCAGCAACGCACGCCGATCGCCCCGCTGTATGCCAGCGACGAGCTGTACGGGGTGATTCCGGCGGACGCCAAGCAACCCTTCGATGTGCGCGAAGTCATCGCGCGGCTGGTGGACGGTTCGGTCTTCGATGAGTTCAAGGCGCTGTTCGGCACCACCTTGGTGTGCGGCTTCGCTCACCTGCACGGCTACCCGATCGCCATCCTCGCCAACAACGGCATCCTCTTCGCCGAGGCCGCGCAGAAAGGTGCGCACTTTATCGAGCTGGCCTGCCAGCGCGGCATCCCGCTACTGTTCCTGCAGAACATCACCGGCTTCATGGTCGGGCAGAAATACGAAGCCGGCGGCATCGCCAAGCACGGCGCCAAACTGGTGACCGCGGTGGCCTGCGCCAAGGTGCCGAAGTTCACGGTGATCATCGGCGGCAGCTTCGGCGCCGGTAACTACGGCATGTGCGGCCGCGCCTACGACCCACGTTTCCTGTGGATGTGGCCCAACGCGCGGATCGGCGTGATGGGCGCCGAGCAGGCCGCCGGGGTGCTGGTGCAGGTCAAGCGCGAGCAGGCCGAACGTGGCGGACAGACTTTCAGCGCCGCCCAGGAAGCCGAGATCAAGCAGCCGATCCTCGATCAGTACGAGCACCAGGGTCATCCGTATTACTCCAGCGCCCGGCTGTGGGACGACGGCGTCATCGACCCGGCGCAGACCCGCGACGTCCTGGCGCTGGCCTTGTCCGCGTCCCTCAACGCCCCTATCGAACAGAGCCGCTTCGGCGTGTTCCGCATGTGACCCGGAGCGAAATCGACATGAACGACTTCAACACCCTGGAACTGCTGAAGGACCCGCGTGGTTTCGCCACCCTGTGGCTCAGCCGTGAAGAAAAGAACAACGCCTTCAACGCCGAAATGATCCGCGAGCTGATCCTCGCCCTGGATCAGGTGCAAAGCGATCCGGCCCTGCGTTTCTTGCTGGTGCGCGGCCGCGGCAAGCACTTCAGCGCCGGCGCCGACCTGGCCTGGATGCAGCAGTCGGCCGAGCTCGACTACCACACCAACCTCGACGATGCCCGCGAGCTGGCCGAGCTGATGTACAACCTGGCCAAGCTGAAGATCCCGACCCTGGCCGTGGTGCAAGGCGCGGCCTTCGGCGGTGCCCTGGGCCTGATCAGTTGCTGTGACATGGCGATCGGCGCCGACGATGCGCAATTCTGCCTGTCGGAAGTCCGCATCGGCCTGGCCCCGGCGGTGATCAGCCCGTTCGTAGTGCAAGCCATCGGCGAACGCGCGGCACGCCGCTACGCCCTGACCGCCGAGCGTTTCAGCGGCCAGCGCGCCCGGGAAATCGGCCTGCTGTCGGAAAGCTACCCGACGGCCGAGCTGGAGCAACAAGTGGCGTCGTGGATCGACAACCTGCTGCTCAACAGCCCGTGCGCCATGCGCGCCAGCAAAGACCTGCTGCGCGAAGTCGGCAACGGCGCCCTGACCCCGGCCCTGCGTCGCTACTGCGAGAACGCCATTGCCCGCATCCGCGT
>NZ_JACMZT010000082.1:0-7697 GCF_017349615.1 Pseudomonas sp. GW531-T4 | reverse complement strand
ACGCCGGTTTTTTAGATGTGTTTGCTCGCACGAACATCATCAATCAAATCGGCGTTCTTGTTTCTGTGTTTCCCGGAATTCCGTGAAGAACCCAAAAAAAGCCCCGTCACCAGGACGGGGCTTTCAGACTGGCAAGCAACGGGCGTTCCTTAGAACACCACGCCCTGGCTGCGCAGGTAGTCGTCGTAGGTGCCGCTGAAGTCGGTCACGCCGTTCGGGCTCAGCTCGATGATGCGAGTGGCCAGGGACGATACGAACTCACGGTCGTGGCTGACGAAGATCAGCGTGCCCGGGTAGTTTTCCAGGGCCAGGTTCAGCGCCTCGATGGATTCCATGTCCAGGTGGTTGGTCGGTTCGTCCATCACCAGGACGTTGGGCTTTTGCAGGATCAGCTTGCCGAACAGCATGCGGCCCTGCTCACCACCGGAGATGACCTTCACCGACTTGAGGATCTCGTCGTTGGAGAACAGCATGCGGCCCAGGGTGCCACGGATGATCTGCTCGCCTTGAGTCCATTGGCCCATCCAGTCGAACAGGCTGACGTCGTCTTCGAAGTCATGGGCGTGGTCCTGGGCGTAGTAGCCCAGCTCCGCGCTTTCGGTCCATTTCACCGAACCGGCGTCCGGGGTCAGCTCGCCCATCAGGGTGCGCAGCAGGGTGGTCTTGCCGATGCCGTTCGGGCCGATGATCGCCACGCGCTCGCCGGCTTCGACGGTGAAGCTGAAGTTCTTGAACAGGGTCTTGCCGTCGAAGCCCTTGGACATCTGCTCGATGGTCACGGCCTGGCGGTGCAGCTTCTTGGTCTGTTCGAAGCGGATGAACGGGCTGACGCGGCTCGATGGCTTGACCTCGGCCAGCTGGATCTTGTCGATCTGCTTGGCGCGGGAGGTGGCCTGCTTGGCTTTCGAGGCGTTGGCCGAGAAGCGGCTGACGAAGGTCTGTAGCTCGGCGATCTGGGCTTTCTTCTTGGCGTTGTCCGACAGCAGTTGCTCGCGGGACTGGGTCGCCGCGGTCATGTACTCGTCGTAGTTGCCCGGGAACAGGCGCAGCTCACCGTAGTCCAGGTCGGCCATGTGGGTGCAGACGCTGTTGAGGAAGTGACGGTCGTGGGAAATGATGATCATGGTGCTGTTACGCGCCGTCAGAATCGTTTCCAGCCAGCGGATGGTGTTGATGTCCAGGTGGTTGGTCGGTTCGTCGAGCAGCAGCACTTCCGGATCGGAGAACAGCGCCTGGGCCAGCAAGACCCGCAGTTTCCAGCCCGGAGCGACTTCGGTCATCGGGCCGAAATGCTGTTCCAGGGGAATGCCCAGGCCCAGCAGCAGTTCACCGGCGCGGGATTCGGCGGTGTAGCCGTCCATCTCGGCGAAGTCGGTTTCCAGCTCGGCCACGGCCATGCCGTCTTCTTCGCTCATTTCCGGCAGCGAGTAGATGCGGTCGCGCTCGGCCTTGACCTTCCACAGCTCTTCGTGACCCATGATCACGGTGTCGATCACGGTGAATTCTTCGTAGGCGAACTGGTCCTGGCGCAGTTTACCCAGGCGAACGTTCGGCTCCAGCATGACCTGGCCGCCGGACGGCTCGAGGTCGCCGCCGAGGATTTTCATGAAAGTCGATTTGCCGCAACCGTTGGCGCCGATCAGGCCATAGCGGTTGCCGCCGTTGAACTTGACCGAAACGTTCTCGAATAGCGGCTTGGCGCCGAACTGCATCGTGATGTTAGCTGTGGAGATCAATTACTTTACCTATCAAGGGGTTGCGAGCATCGTGTTGGCTCTTGGGTCATTCCCGGGGCATGTTGGAGCGTTTCCATTTCGCCCCGGTCATCGCCAGAGTCGAGCCAGCGAGCATAAGTAGACAGCAACATCTGGACGCTATGGCCAAGTTGCTGGGCAATAAAGGTGGGAGGTCATGTTGGAATTTGGCGCGCATTGTCGCATATGTGCGCCGGCAGTTGTATGACGGCGAGCCACGGATTTTTCATCCAGGCGGCTCAGCGCCAGCCGTTGTAAAAGTCGCCGCTGCGGATTTGTCCCGGGCAATGCGACTTAGGTCGTGGCACCGTGGGCGGACACATTTTCACAAATCGGAGTTAACCTTTGGTTACAAACTGTGGCTAAAATGCCGACCAGTTGCCACATGCCATCATTGGCATGGGCTCAGGGACGTGCCTTCAGGACCTCTTATCGCTTTCGGACGCTGCACATGACCCCTCGGCCCAGGTGGCCCACATGGGGGCGCAGTATGTTCTCTTCTGACATGTGACGATTTCCGTGAAACTCATCATTGCCGCTGTTTACGTTTTATCCATTGCGTATGTGCACCTGCGTGGTCGCGTGCGCCATAAACTGGGCCGCCAGCTGAGTGATCACTCGAGCTTCCTGGCTCCCATCAACTGCTTCCTTTATCTGTTCTCGAAGATCCCCAACCGCCCGTACCTCGATCCGGCCGACTTTCCCGACCTGAGCCCGTTGCAGGCCCACTGGGAAGAAATCCGCGCCGAGGGCCAGAGCCTGCTCAGGGCCGGGGAGATCAAGCGTTCGGAGCAGTACGACGACGTCGGCTTCAACTCGTTCTTCAAGACCGGCTGGAAGCGCTTCTACCTCAAGTGGTACGGCGACAGCCATCCTTCGGCGATGAAGCTGTGCCCGCGGACCACCGAACTGGTGCAGAGCATCGGTTCGATCAAGGCGGCGATGTTCGCGGAACTGCCGCCGGGCTCGAAGCTGGTGCGCCACCGCGACCCTTATGCCGGTTCCTATCGTTACCACCTGGGCCTGGAAACGCCCAACAGCGCCGGTTGCTACATCAATGTCGACGGTGAGAAGTATCACTGGCGCGACGGCGAAGCGGTGATGTTCGACGAGACCTACATCCATTACGCGGAAAACACCACCGAGCAGAACCGCATCATCCTGTTCTGTGATGTCGAGCGGCCGATGAAGTACCGCTGGGCCGCCGCCTTCAACCGCTGGTTCAGCCGCACCGTGATGGCCGCCGCCGGTGCGCCCAACGATGCCGGCGACCGCACCGGGGGCCTGAACCGCGCCTTCACCAAGCTGTACAAGATCCGCCTGCGCGGTAAAGAGCTGAAAAAGCGCAACCGCAAGCTTTATTACCTGGAAAAGTGGGCGATCTTCGCTGCGCTGTTGTTGCTGTTCATCTTCATCTGATTCTCCGCACGGCGAATCGCTGATCGCGGGCAAGCCTCGCTCCTGCATGGGTTCTGCAGGAACGAGGTTTGTCCGCCATCACTTCCTCAAGGCTTGTCCGCCCCCAATTGCTGCCACATCTTCGCGGTGATCCGCTGCCGATGGGCGTAGCCGTGCCACGGATCCTCGGTCAAGGCCTCCAGGCGCTGACTCAGGTTCGCCACATTCCACTGCTGGGCATGCCGGACATCGCCCAGCTCATCCCGGGCGATAGGCACCGAGACCGGCAGTCCCGGGCGCGCCCGTACCGAATAGGCGGCCACGGTGCTGGCGCCGCGGGTGTTGCGCAGGTAATCGACGAAGATCCTGCCGACCCGGTTTTTCGGGCCCATGGTCGCGGTGATGCGTTCCGGCAACTGCTGCGCCATGAACTGCGCGACGGCCTTGGCGAAGCCCTTGACCGTTTCCCAGTCGGCCCTGCGCGCCAGCGGCACGATCAGGTGCATGCCTTTGCCGCCGCTGGTTTTCAGGAAGGCCTGCAAGCCCAGCTCATCGAGCACCGACAGGGTCAGTTGGGTGGCTTCCAGCATGCTTTTCCAGGGCAGGGCCGGGTCCGGGTCGAGGTCGAGCACGAACAGGTCCGGGGTTTCGATCTGATCGTGAGTCGCGCCCCAGGTGTGCAGCTCGATGGTGCCCATCTGCACCGCGCCGATCAGTGCCGACGTACTGTCGATTTCCATCAGTCGCGCGTGGCCGGGGTCCAGCGCCGGGTCGAGGTGACGGATATTGGGGATGGCCAGGTGCTCGGCATGTTTCTGGAAAAACTGCTCGCCTTCCACTCCTTCAGGCGCCCGCAGCAGCGACACCGGCCGGTCGCGCAGGTGCGGCAGGATCTGCTGGTCGATGCTGGCGTAGAACTGCGCCAGTTGCAGCTTGGTGGTGCCGGACTGCTGGTCGATGACCCGTTCCGGGTGGGTGATCCTGACCCCGGCGACGCTGTGGGCGGCCGATTTATCCGAATGGGAGGCCGTATGCCGACTGCGGGTCTCGACGGCCTTGAAGGTCTGTGGCCGCTCACGGACGATTTCGCTGGCCGGCTTATCGCTGCGCAGGGCGATGAAGGCTGCCTGGCGCACCACCTGTTCGCGGGTCCACTCGGCGAACTCGGCTTCGGCCACCAGTTGCGGTTCGATCCAGTGCACGCCGCGGGCCTGGGCCGCGGTCAGGGGCTTGGCCAGTGGCGATGAATCCCGTTCAAGTTCCTGCATCCGCTCATGCAGCTGCTTCAAGGTCTTCTGGTCGAAACCGGTGCCGACCCGGCCGGCGTACACCAGCCCGCTTGCGTCGTTGACCCCCAGCAGCAGGGCGCCAAAGCCGCTGCGCGAACCTTGCGGGCGGGTATAGCCGACCACCACGAACTCCTGGCGCAGCCGGCATTTGAGCTTGATCCAGTCGGCGCTGCGGCGCGACACATAGGGGCTGCCGGCGCGCTTGCCGATCACCCCCTCGAGGGACAGGGCGCAGGCGCTTTCGAGGATGTCCTGGTGGTGGGCGGCAAAGGCTTCGGAAAAGCGCAGGACCTTGCTCGACTTGCGCCCGAGCGCCTGCTTGAGCGCCTGACGGCGTTGTTCCACCGGCGTTTCGCGCAAGTCCTCGCCCTGCAGAAAGGGCGCATCGAACAGGTAATAGATGATGTCTACGCTGCGACCGATATCGAAGGCGTTCTGCAATGCCTGGAAGTCCGGCAGGCCTTGGTCGTTGAGCACCACCATTTCGCCGTCCAGCCAGCTGTCCTTGAGCTTCAGGGCGGCCAGGGCCTTGGCTTGCTGGGGCAGGCGGCTGGTCCAGTCGTGACCGTTGCGGGTCAGCAGGCGCACTTCGTCGTCCTGGATCCGCGCCAGGATCCGGTAGCCGTCGAACTTGATCTCGTAGCGCCAGTCGCCGCTGGGCGCCTTGTCCACCAGGGTTGCCAGCTGCGGCGCCAGGCTTTGCGGCAGGGCGACGACCTTTTTTCCTGGCGGTTTCTTCGCGGTTTTTTTCGCGGCCTGGGGTTTGGCGCGCTTGTTGTCGCCCACCGTGGCACCGCTGAGCACGCTCCTGGGCAGGGCCTGGACCACGTCGTACTCGTCGTTCGGTCGTGCCTGGGCATCCTGCTCCTTGATCAGCAGCCACTGTTCCTTGTCGCCGCTGCCGCGCATATGGGTGCGCACCAGGGTCCAGTCGCCGCCGAGCTTCTCGCCGATCAGGGTGAACTTGAGCTTGCCGGCCCGGTAGCTGGCGTCGGGGTCGTCATGGGGTTGCCAGACGCCATGGTCCCAGACGATCACGTCGCCGGCGCCGTATTGCCCGGCGGGGATGCTGCCTTCGAAATTGCCATAGCTCAGCGGGTGGTCTTCGACATGCACCGCCAGGCGTTTTTGCCTGGGGTCCAGGCTCGGGCCCTTGGGCACCGCCCAGCTTTTCAGGCTGCCGCCCAGTTCCAGGCGAAAGTCGTAGTGCAGGTTGCGCGCAGCGTGCTTCTGGATCACGAAACGCAGGGCCGAGGCGGTCTTGGCGGATTGGCCGAAGGGTTTGTCCGCCGCCGGCTCCGAGGTGATCGCGAAGTCGCGTTTGCGCTGGTATTCACTCAAGGATCTGGCCATGACCCACTACCTTGTCATGCGAGCCGCGCCGTTCAGGCACTGGATCGTTTCGTGGTTTTCTTGGTCGCAGAGGCCTTGCCGGGTTTGTCCGGGCTGGCGGGCGGCTTGCTCCTGGATTTGCCGCCCAGGCTGCGCTTGAGCATTTCGGTGAGGTCGATGACATCGGCACTCCTGCGTTGCGCTTCGCCGGTGCGGCTTTCCACGTCTTCGATCTTGCCAGCCTGGGCCTTTTTCTCCACCAGGGCCATGATTTTGTCGGTGAAGCTGTCGCGGTATTCCTCCGGCTGCCAATCGGTGCTCATGTTCGCTACCAGGCGCTTGGCCATGTCCCGCTCGCCCTTGGTCAGGTCCGGGTGAGTCACCTCCGGCCCCAGGGCCAGTTCGTCGAGGCTGCGCACCTCGGCCGGCCAGCGCAGCATTACCAGTACCAGCGCCGACTCCAGCGGCATCAGCGCCGCCAGATGCTGGCGGGTGTGCAGCACCACCAGGGCCAGGGCGACTTTCGAGGTGCTCCGCAGGGTTTCGCGCAGCAGCGCATAGACCTTGCCGCCGCGCTTGTCCGGGGCCAGGAAGTAAGGGGTGTCAATGTTCTGCAGCGGGATCTGCTGGCTGTCGACGAAGGCGAAGATGTCGATGGTCTGTGTCGACAGCGGGTGGGCCGAGCGGATCTCGTCCTCGCTGAGCAGCACATAGCGGCCTTTCTCGTACGCCACGCCCTTGACGATATGTTCCTTGCTGACTTCCTTGCCGGTGACCTTGTTGATCCGCTTGTAACCCACCGGGTCCATGGTGCGCTGGTCCAGCCAATCGAAGTCGACGCCCTGGGAGGAGGTCGCCGAGACCAGCGCCACCGGAATGTGAACCAGGCCGAAACTGATCGCGCCTTTCCAGATTGCCCGTGCCATGAGCCTGTCCCCGTATTGACTGTGGAATCGCTATGCAGCGACTGGTTTTCAGGTGACCCGTGGCGTGGCGCGAAAGTTTCCCCGGGGTGCCGGCTTGCAGGGGCGAGCCGATAACTCGTGTTACATGTCTGGCGGATTATTTAATTAACAAGGCCGAACCTGCGACGTAGCCTGGACTCGAATGCGATAACTCGTCGCCATCCAGGAGGGTCGCCATGAACAACCTGCTTCGCGGTCTTGCCGTGTTTGCCCTGATGAGCGGGGCCAGCATCGCGGCGTTCGCCGCACCCCAGGCGCACGCGGACAACAGCCCGGCGCCCGCCATGCTGCTGGCGCAGAACCTGCCCGGCAGCATCAACAACAATCCCTACAACAGCCCGATACGCCGGGCCAACCCCAACAGCATGCAGGGCACCCAGCCCAGTGCCCCGGCTGTCCGCGGGGTTAATCCGGTACCGGTGCAACGCCCTCCGACCCTGGAGAACGGCGGCATCGGCAACGGTTACCCGCGCACCATTACCCAGCCACGGATTATCGATCCGACACCCGTGACCCCACCGCGTAACCAACAGCAGCGATAAACGCTGACCGCCCGAGGCCGATGCCGGCTCCGGGCGGAACCCTTTTTATCGACAGAAGGAATCGTGCATGTTGCGTAAAACCCTCTTGGCGACAGTCTGCGCCAGCCTTGTCCTGAGTAGCGCGCTACCGGCCGCGGCCGCCACCCGCCAACAATTGCAGAGCGAACAGGGCCCGCTGAGCGTGACCCCGGTGGTCGAGGGCCTGGATCACCCCTGGGCCCTGGCATTTCTGCCGGACCGCCAGGGCATCCTGGTGACCGAGCGGCCGGGCAACCTGCGGCTGGTCGGCGCCGACGGCAAGCTCTCGGCGCCCCTGGGTGGCGTGCCGCAGGTCTGGGCCAAGGGCCAGGGCGGCTTGCTGGATGTGGTGTTGTCGCCGGACTTCAAGCAGGACCGCCTGGTCTATCTGTCCTACGC
>NZ_JACMZT010000081.1:0-7847 GCF_017349615.1 Pseudomonas sp. GW531-T4 | reverse complement strand
ATTCTCGAAGTTGCCGCCAGTGGCGTCCTGGATGGTCGCTTCGACCTTGCCGGCGTCCTTGTAGACGTCGTCGGCAGGCGCTGCAACGCTCACCGAACCGGTGGTCGCGCCGGCGGCGATGGTGATCACCGCTCCGTTGCTCAGGGTCACGGTGACCGGCGTGCCGGCCGGGTTGGTCAGGGTGGCGGTGTAGACGATCGAGCCGCCTTCGGCGACCGAGCCGCTGGCCGACAGGCTCAGGCCGGTGTCGTCCACGGAGTCGGTGATGGTGGTCTGCGCCGGCGTGGTGTCGGGCGTCAGTTGTTCGAAGTTGCCGCCGGTGGCGCCGGTAATGCTGGTGCTGACCGTGCTGCCGTTGTTGTAAACGTCATTGGCCGGGGTATCGACCACCAGGGTGCCGACGGTTTTGCCGGCCTCGATCACGATGGTCGAGCCGTTGGACAGGGTCACGGTAACCGGGGTCTGCGCCGGGTTGGTCAGGGTCGCGGTGTAGGTGATCTGGCCGCCTTCCACAACGCTGCCGGTGGCGGTCAGGCTCAGGCCGGTGTTGTCCACCGAGTCGGTCACGGTGGTTTGTGCCGGCGTGGTGCTCGGTACCAGGTTCTCGAAGTTGCCTCCGGTGGCGCCAGTAATGCTGGTGCTGACCGTGCTGCCGTTGTTGTAGACGTCGTTGGCCGGGGTATCGACTACCGCGGTGCCGGTGGTTTTACCGGCGTCGATGGTGATGGTCGAACCGTTGGACAGGGTCACGGTGACCGGGGTCTGGGCCGGGTTGGTCAGGGTCGCGGTGTAGGTGATCTGGCCACCTTCCACGACGGTACCGGTGGCCGACAGGGTCAGGCCGGTGGCGTCCGGCGAGTCGGTGATGGTGGTCACCGCTGGCGTGGTGTTTGGCACCAGGTTCTCGAAGTTGCCGCCGGTGGTGCCGGTAATGCTGGTGCTGACCGTGCTGCCGTTGTTGTAGACGTCGTTGGCCGGGGTATCGACCACGACGGTGCCGACGGTCCGGCCGGCGTCGATGGTGATGATCGAGCCATTGGACAGGGTCACGGTGACCGGGGTCTGGGCCGGATTGGTCAGGGTCGCGGTGTAGGTGATCTGGCCACCTTCGACGACGGTACCGTTGGCGGTCAGGGTCAGGCCGGTGGTGTCCGGCGAGTCGGTGATGGTGGTCACCGCCGGTGTCGGGTTCGGCACCAGGTTCTCGAAGTTGCCGCCGCTGGCGCCGGTAATGCTGGTGCTGACGGTGCTGCCATTGTTGTAGACATCGTTCGGTGGGGTATCGACTACCACGGTGCCGACGGTCTGTCCGGCGTCGATGGTGATGGTCGAACCGTTGGACAAGGTCACGGTGACCGGGGTCTGCGCCGGGTTGGTCAGGGTCGCGGTATAGGTGATCTGGCCACCCTCGGTCACGCTGGAGCCCGCGGTCAGGGTCACGGTGGTGGTGTCCACGGTGTCCGTGACCTGGGTGACGGCTGGCGTCGGGTCGACAGTCACGACCAGGCCACCGCCGCCGGTGGTGCCGGTGACGCCCACGCTGATCTGTTTCGGGTCGTTGTAGACGGTGTCGTTCGGTGCCAGCGGAACGTTGACGGTGCCGGTCAGTTGCCCGGCCGGAATCACGATCACCGAGCCGTTGGACAAGGTGATGGTCAGGCCGGTCAGTGGTGCCTGGGTCAGCGTGGCGGTGTACACCAGTACGCCGCCGGCCTCGGTAATGGAGGGGGTTGCGCTCAGGGTCAGGGTCGAGTCGCGCAGGATCTCGCTGGTGGCGCTGTTGTCATTGGTGGTCAGCGCGCCGGTGGTGTTTTGCGCTGCGGTGCCCGCCGCACCGAGACCCGCAGTCGGGAAGCCGATGGTCGGGTCGACCCGGCCCGCGGTGGCGTCGAGCATCACGAAGCTGTGGCCGCCGCCAGCAGCGCCGCCGGTACCCGCGGCGGTCGGGCCGGCCGCGGTGGCTTCCAGCTCGGTGGTCGGGTCCGCGCCGGCGACGATTGCCTGCTGCAGCTCAGCGACGGACGGCGCAGCCTGCTCGGCGGCCTCGGCCAGGTCGGTGCTGGAGTCTGGAGCGCTGCCGCTCCATTGCGTCTCACGGCCCAGGTCCAGGGTCCGGCCATCGGCCAGCTCCAGGCTGACGGCGCCCGACAGGCCGGTATCGACCTGGTCGCCTACATACAGGCGATCACCCTCAACGAGTACGCGGCGAACCCCTTCAGGGGATACGACGAAAACTTGGCCAACAATGCTTTTGACGGTAGCAACAACACTGCTCATTGAGGATTCTCCGGGGGGTACCGTTCAGTAGACTTCCATGTTCCTGACAGGCATACGCCGACGCAGTCTGGACGTTCTTCAGAGTGTAGAAACACGTGATTTTGACGCGAATGCTTGTCAATAAATTGGCTATATTTTTTTGCTATTAACCATATGCCAAACTATTGACCTTCTGAGTGTCATCCTAAACAATCGTCAAGGTAATGTCACATTGATATTCATGCGGCGACCTGTCTAAAAGTGTGTGATCCAGTTCATGGTTTGAACTTTCCGATATACGGTCATTCCGGTTGCCATCATCCGATGCAGCACCTCGTTTTGCTGTGATTTGGGACAAGAAGTCCTGGGAACCTCCTCTATGCGTCCGCAGTTGTTCAAAGCCTTACCCTTCTTACTTGCCGCCAGTTTTGTCCAAGCACAAACCCTGCCTGAAGCCATGCAGAAAGCACTGGATGTCCATCCGGAAATCCAGGCCGCGGTGAACAGCCGCCTGGCAGCCGATTACCAGCTAAAAGCAGCCAAGGGCGGCTATTTGCCGCGGGTCGATTTGCTGGGCGGTTATGGTCGTGAAGGCACCGACAGCCCGACCACTCGTGCAGGATCGAGCAATCACTGGGAGACGCTGAACCGCAGCGAGTCAAGTTTACGTCTCCAACAAATGGTTTTTGACGGTTTTGCCACCTCCAGTGAGGTCGGGCGTCAACAAGCCACCGTCAATTCCCGGGCGTACTCGTTGCTGGGCACTTCCGAGCGCACCGCGCTGACCGTGGCCCAGGTGTACCTGGATGTGCTGACCCGGCGCGAGTTCGTGCGCCTGGCCGAAGACAACATGCGCAATCACGAGCGCATCTACGATCAGATCCAGCTGCGCACCCAGCGCGGCGTCGGCAGCCGCGCCGACCTCGACCAGGCGGAAGCGCGCATGGCCCAGGCGCGCAACAACCTGATCACCGAACAGACCAACCTGGCCGATGCCCAGACCAACTACCTCAGCGCCGTCGGCCAGATGCCGGACCAGCTGGAGCGCCCGGTCGGCTTCATGGCCCTGCTGCCGGCCACCCTCGACGAAGCCCGGCACCAGATGCTGGAAAACAGCCCGATCCTGCGTTCGGCCGAATCCGACATCGTCGCCGCCGAGAAGCAGTACGAAGCCGCCAAGTCGACCTTCTACCCGCGCTTCGATGCCGAGCTTGGGCGTACCGCCGACAACAACCTGGACGGCATCGACGGCCACAACAACGAATGGCAGGCCATGCTGCGCATGCGCTTCAACCTGTTCGCCGGCGGCAGCAACAAGGCCGACCTGGAGTCCAAGGCCTATCAGTCCAACCAGGCGCTGGATATTCGTAACAACGCCCTGCGAGTTCTGAATGAGGAGCTAGGCTTGGCGTGGAACGCCTTGAACAACGCCAATGCGCAAGTGCCGATCGCCCAGCAATATGTCGATCGCAGCGCCAGCGTGCGTGAGGCGTATCAGAAGCAATTCAGTCTGGGCGAGCGCACCTTGCTCGACTTGCTCGATAGCGAGAATGAACTGTTCACCGCCTCGCGTCGGTTGGCGGAAATCAAGAACATTCAGTTATTTACTCAATATCGAATCAAGGCGACCATGGGCGAATTGCTCAAGAGCCAGGGAGTGGTCGCACCCATGGCTTCAGTCGTGCAGAACGATGTGAAGCCCAAGGTCCAACTGCCTGGGATGAATTGAGTACATTTCATCCAATAGACAGTTAAAGAGTGCCGAGCGTGGAATCAGAAGTCAGTCGAGTGCAACTTAGCCATGATCCACGCGGCATGCATGACGACCCGCTGCTGGATGCCCTGCTAACCCTGTGCTCTCTGCACCAGAAGCCGGCCAGCGCGGCGATGCTGACCACTGGCCTGCCGTTGCCGTCCCAGCGCCTGAGCGCCGAGCTGCTGCCGCGCGCCGCCGCTCGCGCCGGCCTGCAGGGGCGCCTGCTGCGGCGCAAGCTGGAGCAGATTCCTGCCATCGCCATGCCAGCCATGCTCTTGCTCAAGGACGGCCGCAGCGCCGTCCTGCTCGGCTGGCTGGGCGAAGACAAGGCCCGCCTGCTGCTCAGTGAGAGCGACGGCGGCGAGGTCAGCGTCAGTCGCCAGATGCTGGCCGACGATTACAGCGGGCAAGTGTTCTTCGCCCAGCCGCAACACAAGTTCGACGTCAACCATGGCTCGCTGATTCCCCGCGCCCGCTCCTGGTTCCGCGACACCTTGAAGCGTTCGCGCTGGCTGTACGCCGACGCCATCGCCGCCAGCCTGCTGATCAACGTCATCGCCATGGCCGCGCCGCTGTTCGTGATGAACGTCTACGACCGCGTGGTCCCGAACCAGGCCGCCGCCACCCTGTGGGTGCTGGCCATCGGCATCACCGGCGCCTACCTGTTCGACCTGATCCTCAAGAGCCTGCGCAGCCTGTGCCTGGACCTGGCCGGCAAGAAGACCGACCTGATCATCTCGGCCACGCTGTTCGAGCGCATCGTCGGCATGGCCATGAAGTACCGGCCGGCGCGGGTCGGCAGCTTTGCCCAGAACATCCACGAGTTCCAGAGCCTGCGCGACTTCCTCGCCTCGCTGACGCTCACCAGCCTGATCGACCTGCCGTTCACCCTGCTGATCTTCCTGGTGATCGCCATCCTCGGCGGGCACCTGGTGTGGATCCCGGTGCTGGCCTTCCCGATCGCCCTGGGCATCGGCTACGCGCTGCAGAAACCGCTGATCGCCACCATGGAAAAAACCATGGCCCTGGGCGCCGAGCGCCAGTCGAGCCTGATCGAGACCCTGGCCGGGCTGGATGCGGTGAAGGTCAACAACGCCGAAAGCGAACGCCAGTACCAGTGGGAGCAGACCATCGGCACCCTGGGCCGCCTCGAGCTGCGGGTGAAGATGCTCTCCAGCCTGGCGATGAACATCACCCTGCTGATCCAGCAACTGGCCGGGGTGATCATGATCGTCTTCGGCGTGTACCAGATCATCGACGGCAACCTCAGCATGGGCGGGCTGATCGCCTGCTACATGCTCAGCGGTCGCGCCCTCAGCCCGCTGGCCTCGTTGTCCGGCCTGCTGACCCGCTACCAGCAGGCGCGGGTGACCATGACCTCGGTCGACCAGATGATGGAGCTGCCCCAGGAGCGCAACTTCGACGAGCGCCCCCTGAGCCGCAACGTGCTGCAGGGCGCCATCGAATGCCGGCAGCTGAATTTCACCTACCCGGGGCAGCAGAACCCGGCGCTGAAGAACATCAACCTGGTGATCAAGCCGGGCGAGAAGATCGGCATCATCGGCCGCAGCGGCTCGGGCAAGAGCTCCCTGGCCAAGCTGCTGGTGGGCCTGTATACCCCGGACTCCGGCGCCTTGCTGGTGGACGGTGTGGACATCCGGCAGATCGACGTCAGCGAATTGCGCCACAACATCGGTTATGTGGCCCAGGACATCCAGCTGCTGGCCGGCACCCTGCGCGACAACCTGACCTCCGGCGCCCGTTATGTCGAAGACGAACTGGTGCTGCAGGCCGCCGAACTGGCCGGCGTTCATGAGTTCGCCCGGCTGCACCCGCAGGGCTACGAACTGCAGGTCGGCGAGCGCGGGCAGAACCTCTCCGGCGGCCAGCGGCAGAACGTCGCCCTGGCCCGGGCCCTGCTGCTCAACCCACCTATCCTGCTGCTCGACGAACCGACCAGCGCCATGGACAACACCGGTGAAGAACGCTTGAAACAACGCCTGCAAGCCGTGGTGGAAGCCAAGACCGTAGTGCTGGTCACCCACCGTGCCTCGCTGCTGTCGCTGGTGGATCGCCTGCTGGTGATCGACCGCGGGCAGATCCTCGCCGATGGACCGAAAGCGGTCGTGATGGAAGCGTTGAAGAAGGGGCAGATCAGTGTTGCTTAAGTCCGGAGCTGGTCATCAGTTATTTCCTGTGCCGCGCCGGAGCCTGGTTTTGCGCAGGGCAAGGCGCGAGGAGTGTGGTTTGGTTGTTCCAAATAAACGACGAGTAACGCAGCCCTGCGCAAAACCAGGCCCGGCCCTTCGGGTTGTGCCTGAAAGCGTGCGAGGCTGCGTTGCAGTCCTTGGCAAGGGAGAAACCATTACCAGCGGACTGCGCCTTGCCTCGCACGCTTTCAGGCGACAACGCGGTACAGGAAATAACTGATGACCAGCTCCATCAAAGACTCGATCCTGCGCTACTTCAAAGGCACCGAATCGCTACACGACCAACCCCTGCCCGAGGTCAACAAGGCGCTGATCGAAGATGCGCCGCGGGTTATCCGCCTGACCATCTGGGGCATCATCGGTTTCTTCCTGTTCCTGCTGCTGTGGGCCAACTTCGCGGTGATCGACGAAGTGACCAAGGGTGAGGGCAAGGCGATCCCGTCGTCCAAGGTGCAGAAAATCCAGAACCTGGAAGGCGGTATCGTCTCCGAACTGTTCGTCAAGGAAGGGCAGATCGTCGAGGCCGGCGCGCCGCTGATCCGCCTGGACGACACGCGCTTCAAGTCCAACGTCGGCGAGACCGAGGCCGACCGGTTGTCGATGTTGCTGCGGGTCGAGCGCCTGAGCGCGGAGATCGACAACCGCGAGCTGAACTTCCCGGCCGATGCCCTGGAGGCCGCGCCCGGCCAGGCCGCCAGCGAGAAGTCCCTGTATGAAAGCCGCCGCCAGCAGTTGCACGATGAAGTCGGCGGCCTGCAGGAACAACTGATCCAGAAGCAGCAGGAACTGCGCGAGTTCACCTCCAAGCAGGCGCAGTACCGCCAGCAACTGGGCCTGCAACGCCAGGAAATCGCCATGTCCGAGCCATTGGTGGCCCAGGGCGCGGTGTCGCCGGTGGAAGTGCTGCGGCTCAAGCGCGCCGAAGTCGAGACCCGCGGGCAACTGGACGCCACCACCCTGGCGATCCCCCGTGCCGAGTCGGCGATCAAGGAAGTCCAGCGCAAGATCGACGAAACCCGCGGCAAATTCCGCAGCGAAGCCCTGACCCAACTCAACGAGGCCCGCACCGAACTGAACAAGGCCAGCGCCACCGGCAAGGCCCTGGAAGACCGGGTCAGCCGGACCCTGGTCACCTCGCCGGTGCGCGGTATCGTCAAGCAACTGATGGTCAACACCATCGGCGGCGTGATCCAGCCGGGCAGCGACATGGTGGAGATCGTGCCGCTGGACGACACCCTGCTGGTGGAAGCGAAGATCCGCCCGCAGGACATCGCCTTCCTGCACCCGGGGCAGGAAGCCGTGGTCAAGTTCACCGCCTATGACTACACCATCTACGGCGGCCTGAAGGCCAAGCTGGAACAGATCGGCGCCGACACCATCACCGACGAAGACAAGAAGACCACCTACTACGTGATCAAGCTGCGCACCGACCGCAGCCACCTGGGCACCGATGAGAAGCCGTTGCTGATCATCCCCGGCATGGTCGCCTCGGTGGACATCATCACCGGCAAGAAAAGCGTGCTCAGCTACCTGCTCAAGCCGATCATCCGCGCTCGCGCCGAGGCGCTGCACGAGCGTTGAGGCCGTAGCCCGAGAGTCGTAGGGCAGGGATTGCCCGTAGATCT
>NZ_JACMZT010000080.1:0-10727 GCF_017349615.1 Pseudomonas sp. GW531-T4 | reverse complement strand
CCGCCGCCCAAGCCGGTGGAGAAACCCAAGCCCATCGAAAAGCCCAAACCGGTCGAAAAACCCAAGCCGGTGAAAAAGCCCGAGCCGCCGAAAACGCCGGCGCCACCCGCTCCCGCGCCACCGGCCGCGCCCGCAGCGCCCAGCCAGCCGGCCGCCGCTCCGGCGCCTGCCGCGGCCCCCGGGCCGGTCAAGGAATCGGCGGCGGTTTCCGGCCTGGCCAGCCTCGGCAACCCGCCGCCGGAATACCCGTCCCTGGCCCTGCGCCGCAACTGGGAAGGCACGGTGGTGCTGCGCATCAAGGTGCTGCCCAACGGCCGCGCCGGCAGCGTGGAAGTCACCCGTTCCAGCGGCAAGCCGCAACTGGACGAGGCCGCCGTGGCCGCGGTGAAGAACTGGAAATTCATCCCGGCCAAGCGCGGCGACACGCCGATCGAAGGCTTCGCCACCCAGACCATCGATTTCAAATTGCCGCAATGACCGCGGCCTGACCCGAACTCACAACCTGTTTACGCATGCGAGGTGTAGCCATGAACGATTCCCTGACATCCCTGATTGTCCCCGGCGTGCTCTGGGCCCTGGTGCTGTTTTCCGTGGTCAGCTGGGCACTGCTGCTGGTCAAGTCGGCGCAGTACCTGCGGCAGAAGACCCAGAACCGGCAGTTCAGCAAAGCCTTCTGGAGCGCCCCGGACCTGCTCACCGCCGCCGAACACGCCAGCCAGTACCCCGGCTCCCTGGCGCGCATCGCCAGCAGCGGTTTCGAAGCCCTGCTGGTGGAGGAGTCGCCGCGCACCACCCAGCAACTGGCCCACACCATCAACCGTGCCGACCGCCTGGAGCGCAATCTGCGCCAGCAGATCCAGAAGGAACGCCGGGCCCTGGAAAGCGGCCAGGCGGTGCTCGCCAGTATCGGCAGCACTGCGCCCTTCATCGGCCTGTTCGGTACGGTCTGGGGGATCATGGAGGCCCTGCAGAGCATCGGCGCCAGCGGTTCGGCCAGCCTGGAAACCGTGGCCGGACCGATCGGCCATGCGTTGATCGCCACCGGCGTGGGCATCGCCGTCGCCGTGCCGGCGGTGCTGATCTACAACTTCTTCCTGCGCCGCCTGAAGCTGGCCTCGGCCAGCATGGACGACTTCGCCCATGACTTCGACGCCCTGGCCCAGCGCAGCGCCTTCGCCATCAGCCGCCAAGCCATCGCCAGCAAGACCGCCCACGCCGTACGGGAGGCCAGCTGATGTCCTTCTCCACTCAAGACAGCGACGAAGTGCTCAGTGAAATGAACGTCACGCCCCTGGTGGACGTGATGCTGGTGCTGTTGGTGGTGTTCATCGTCACCGCCCCGCTGATGACCAACGCGATCAAGGTCAACCTGCCGAAGACCGACGCCGTGGCCCCCGCCGAGAAGAAAGACCCGGTGGTGGTCAGCGTCGACCAGGACGGCAAGTTCTACCTGGCCAAGTCCGAAGTGGCCCCCGAGCTGCTGGAAAGCAGCCTCAAGGAAGTCAAGGCCAAGGACAGCGAGGTGCGCGTGCAGCTGCAGGCCGACGCCGCCGTCAACTACGGCCAGGTGGCCAAGGCCATGGCCTCCATCGAACGTTCGGGGATCACCAGGATATCCGTGATGACCACCCGATGAAGGCAGTGCCTGGCGCCCCCTGAGGGACGCGCCAGGCACTGCTTCCAGGAATCCCGTCGCAATCGGCCGACCGCAAGACGCCACGCGCCTGCGGAGGGGATCGGCTTGCTTGAAGAAAGTGGTTTTCCGGGGTCGGTACAACCCAGCCGGAGCAATGAGGGCCCACAAGGCCATTTCGATTAACGTCTGAAAGAGTCGGAAGTAATCATGCTGATGAACATTCCACGTTTCACGCTCAAGCCACTGGTGACCACGCTGCAACGGCACCGTTTTGTCCCGCTGTACCTGATGGCCATGGGCCTGGGCGCCGGCACCGCGCACGCCGCCGAAGAGGACGCTGACAGCAGCGCCGCCGTCCCGGCCACCAGTGCCGCGGCCGTGGCGCCCACCACCCAGCTGCAACGGGTCGAAGTGACAGGTTCGGCGATCCGCCGGGTCGATGCCGAAACCGCGGTACCGATCACCATCCTGCGCGCCGAAGAGCTGCGCAAACAGGGGGTGAGCACCACCGCCGAACTGGTGCAGCGCATCACCGGCAGCCAGTCGATCAACAACAGCGCCGGCTCAGTGGGAGCCGCCACCGGCGGCGCCTCCTTCGCCGACATGCGCGGCATCGGCGCCAACAAGACCCTGGTGCTGCTCAACGGCCGACGCCTGGCCAACAACGCGTTGTCGGGCACCAACTCGGCCGGCGGCGCGGTGGACCTGAACATGATCCCCTTCGCCGCCATCGACCGCGTCGAAGTGCTGCGCGACGGCGCCTCGGCCCTCTACGGCACCGACGCCATCGGCGGTGTGATCAACTTCATCACCAAGAAATCCCTGACCGACGGCCAACTGACCCTGGGCGGCGAAACCCCGACCCACAGCGGCGGCGGTGCGAGCAAGGATATGAGCGCCAGCTGGGGCTTCGGCGACCTGGAAGAAGACCGCTTCAACGTGCTCGGGGTGTTCAACTACAACAAGCAGCAGAACCTCGACGCCAACGACCGCTCCTTCGCCACCGACTACCGCCCCGGCCGCGGCCTCGACCAGACCTCGGGCACGGCCTTTCCGGGCAATTACACCCAGGGCGACAACGCCACCAACCCGCTGGCCGGCAGCAACTGCAACGGGCCGAACCTGATTGCCCGCCAGGGCCTGTGCCGCTTCAGTACCCGCGAGTACATCGACCTGGTGCCGGAGACCGAAAAGACCTCGTTCTTCGGCAAGAGCACCGCCAAGCTGGCGGACGATCACAACGTCAACCTGGAGTACTTCTGGTCGCGCAACAACAACGCCACGGCGGTCGGCCCGGCGCCCCTCACCGGCCTGAGCCTGGACGCTTCCTCGCCCTACTACCCGGGCAACGGCATCACCCCGGCGCCGACCGGCTTCAGCCTCGACCCGAGCCAGCCGATCGGCGTGAACTGGCGTGAAACCGCCGCCGGTGCCCGGGAATCCAAGGACCAGAACACCAGCCAGCGCTTCGTCCTGAGCTTCGACGGCCTGGTGGCCGGCTGGGACTACAACCTCGGTGCCTCCTACAACCAGAACAAGGTGGTCTCCAGCGTCACCAACGGCTACGTCAGCGACCGCGCGATGATCGCCGGCCTGGCCAGCGGCCTGCTCAACCCGTTCGGCCCGCAGACCCAGGCTGGCCAGGACTACATCGAGCAGGCGGCCTACCACGGCGCCTACTCCACGGCAGTCGGTCGAGTGGTCGGTTTCGATGGGCGCGTCAGCCGCGAGATCGGCGACTGGTTCGGTGCCGGGCCCTCCGGCCTGGCCCTGGGCGGCGAGTACCGCAAGGAGAAATTCCACCAGGACTACGAAGAGTTCGCCGGCGACATCCAGAGCCTGGGCATCGACCCGTCCGGTAGCGTCGAGGGCAATCGCAGTGTCAGGGCGGCCTACGCCGAACTGAACGTACCGGTGCTCGACAGCCTGGAGCTGTCCGTCGCCATCCGCCACGACAAATACAGCGACTTCGGCAGCACCACCAACCCGAAATACTCGTTCCGCTACCAGCCGCTCAAGGAGCTGGTAGTGCGCGGCGCCTACAGCGAAGGCTTCCGCGCGCCGTCGCTGTACGAGCTGTATGCGCCGCGCAGCATCACCTACACCCAGGGCTACTACAACGACCCGGTGCTCTGTACCGGCGGTGTGGTACAGCCCGGCGGCAACGGCGGGCGCGACTGCGGCCAGCAGTTCCTCAACCAGATCGGCGGCAACACCGACCTGGCGCCGGAAAAGGCCCGCAACGTGACCCTGGGCTTCGTCTACCAGCCAATCCGCGACCTGTCGGTGGGCCTGGACTTCTGGTGGATTCACATCTCCAACCAGATCCAGCCGTTCCCCGAATCCACGGTGTTCGACCAGTCCGGCGCCTATGCCGACCGCTTCGTGCGCAACGCCGACGGTTCGCTGAACTACATCGTCACCGGCAACGCCAACCTGGGCATAGTCGAAACCAACGGTGTCGACGTATCCCTGGACTACCGTTTCCCCAATACCCCCTACGGCCAGTTCGGCCTCGGGCTGCAAGGCACCTACGTCAAGAGCTACGACTTCCAGAGCACCATCAAGGGGCCGTTCACCGACAAGGTCGGCGACTTCGAGGGCGATGGCGTGATCGCCCGCTGGAAACACAACCTCACCGGTACCTGGACCCTGGGCGCGGCGCGGGCCTCGCTGAGCAACCGCTTCACCACCGGCTACAACGACTACGACCGCACCACCAATGCCCGCGTGGCCTCGTACTCGGTGTGGGACCTGGCGGCCGGCTACACCTTCGACAAGGTGCTGGACGTCGACGCCGGGGTGAAGAACGTCTTCGACCGCGACCCACCGTTCTCCAACCAGGCCTACAACTTCCAGAGCGGCTACGACCCCCGTTACACCGACCCGCTGGGCCGCACCCTGTTCGCGCGCATGACGTACCACTTCTGAGTCACCGCCGGGGCCGCGCAAGACTCCGGCCGGCCCCGGCCGCATTGCGAATTCGCACCCCATGGCGGCCCGCCGCCGTGGGTCTTTTCGCCCTGCCGCCCCAGGCTTTCCGGCATCACGAGGAACCTTTCGATCATGTCTGCACTGACTCGCACCCTGGCCAGGCTGGCGCTGGCCACCGCGCTGCTTGGCGCCGCCGCCGAGGCCCTGGCCGCCGCCCACGGCAGCTATGCCATGACGGTCTATGGCGAACCGCCGAAGTACCCGCCGGGCTTCCAGCACTTCGACTACGTCAACCCCGATGCGCCCAAGGGCGGCTCCCTGAGCCGCGCCTCGATGGAGATCGGCCAGTTCAACTACATCACCCCCTATGCCGATCAGGGCATCGCGGTGGCCCAGGTCAACGACTGGGTGTATTCGCCCCTGGCCTTTCGTTCCCTGGACGAGCCCTACACCGTCTACGGGCTGGTGGCCGAACGCATGGAGCGCGACCCCGACGGCCTGTGGGTGCGCTTCTACCTCGACCCCAGGGCGCACTTCGCCGATGGCACGCCGATCACCGCACAAGACGTGCGCTACACCTTCGAGCTGCTGCTGAGCAAGGGCAGCCTGAGCTATCGCCAGCAGTACGGCGATGTACGGGACGTGGTGATCGAAGGCCCCGGGCAGGTACGCTTCGACTTCAAGAACAACCTCAACCGCACCCTGGCCCTGGACCTGGCGACCCTGCGCGTGCTGCCCGAACACTGGTGGAAAACCCGCGACTTCGCCAACGGCGGCGGTTTCGAGCCGCCCCTGGGCAGCGGGCCATACAAGGTCGGCAAGGTCGACGCCGGGCGCAGCATCAGCTTCGAACGCGATCCGAACTGGTGGGCCAGGGACCTGCCGGTCAGCCGCGGCATGTATAACTTCGACAGCCTGACGGTGAATTTCTACGGCGACACCGACGTCGCCCGCCAGCTGCTGCAGGCCGGCGCCTTCGACTACAACCGCGAGTTTTCCTCGTCCGGTTATGTGGTCGGCTACGACAGCCCGGCCCTGCGCGACGGCCGCCTGCAACAGGCGATCCTCGCGCCGGACAAGCCCACCGCCGCCCAGGGCTTTGTGTTCAACCTGCAAAGGCCGGTGTTCCACGACCGCCGGGTGCGCCAGGCGCTGACCCTGCTGTGGGATTTCGAGTGGACCAACAAGCAGATGATGCGCGGCTTCTACGTGCGCCAGCAGAGCTACTGGCCGAAAAGCGAAATGGCCGCCAGCGCCCTGCCGGATGCCCGCGAGCGGGAGATCCTCGAACCCTTGCGCGGGCAGATCCCCGACGAAGTCTTCAGCCAGGTCTACCGGGCCCCGCAGACCGACGGCAGCGGTCGCATCCGCGATAAGCAGCTGCAGGCCCTGCGCCTGCTGGCCGAGGCCGGCTGGACACCCCGCAATAACCGCCTGGTGAACGCCGCCGGCGAGCCGCTGGAGTTCACCTTTCTCGATGGCCAGGGCGGCTTCGACCGCATGCTGCTGCCGTACAAACGCACCCTGGCGCAGATCGGCATCACCCTCAACCTGCGGCGCATCGATTCGGCGCAGTACATCAACCTGCTCAACGCCCGGGACTACGACATGATCGTCACCAGCTTCCCCCGCAGCGGCGACCCCATCGTCTCCCCGGGTCGCGAGCTGTACAGCCTGTACGGCTCGCAAAGCGCGACCCAGGTCGGCAGCTCCAACGCCATGGTGCTGGCCAACCCGGCGGTGGACCGCCTGATCGACGGCCTGGTCCAGGCCAATAGCCGCGACGAGATGGTGCATTACGCCCGGGCCCTGGACCGGGTGCTGCAATGGGGCCAGTACCTGATTCCCAATTACTACTCCAAGGGCACGCCCACGGTGTTCCAGAACCGTTTCGGCCGGCCGGCCATCGCGCCGATCTACGACGAGGGCCTGAACACCTGGTGGGAGGTCAGCCCCAAGGCCCTGACCGCCAGCCAGATGAGCGCCCTGCGCGGCACCGTGGGGGCGCACTGACATGGGCCGTTACCTGAGTCGTCGCCTGCTGCTGATCATCCCCACCCTGCTGTGCATCCTGGTAGTCAACTTCCTGATCGTCCAGGCCGCGCCCGGCGGCCCGGTGGAACAGGCCATCGCCCGCCTGCAAGGCTTCGGCGGGCATGCCATGGGCGGTGGCGCCGAGGTCGCCGCGGTGGGCGGCGGCGGACGCAGCAGCCGGGGCCTGGACCCGGCGCTGATCGAGGAGATCAAACACCACTACGGCTTCGACAAGCCGATGCACCAGCGCCTGTGGCTGATGCTGAAGAACTACGCGCAACTGGACTTCGGCAACAGCTTCTTTCGCGGGGCCAAGGTCACCGACCTGATCCTGCAGAAGCTGCCGACCTCGCTGTCCCTCGGCCTGTGGGCGACCCTGATCACCTACCTGGTGTCGATCCCCCTGGGGGTGCGCAAGGCGATCCGCAACGGCAGCGCCTTCGATGCCTGGACCAGCAGCGCCATCGTCCTCGGCTACGCCATGCCGGCGTTCCTGTTCGCCATCCTGCTGATCGTGGTGTTCGCCGGCGGCAGCTACCTGGACTGGTTCCCGGTGCAGGGCCTGGTCTCGGACAACTTCGCCAGCCTCGGGCCTCTGGCCAAGGTCGGCGACTACCTGTGGCACCTGGTGCTGCCGGTGTCGGCCCTGGTGATCGGCGGCTTCGCCACCCTGACCCTGCTGACCAAGAACAGCTTCCTCAACGAGATCAGCCGCCAGTACGTGGTCACCGCCCGGGCCAAGGGCCTGAGCGAACGCCGGGTGCTCTACGGCCATGTGTTCCGCAACGCCATGCTGCTGGTGATCGCCGGCATTCCCACGGCGCTGATCGAGGTGTTCTTCGCCGGCTCACTGCTGATCGAGACCCTCTTCAACCTCGATGGCCTCGGGCGCATGAGCTACGAGGCGGCGGTGTCGCGAGACTACCCCGTGGTGTTCGGCGCGCTGTTCCTGTTCACCCTGTTCGGCCTGCTGATCAAGCTGATCGGCGACCTGTGCTACAGCCTGGTCGATCCGCGCATCGACTTCTCGGCGAGGACTGCCTGATGTTCACACTCTCTCCCCTGGGCCGTCGCCGCATCGAACACTTCAAGGCCAACCGCCGGGGTCGCTGGTCGCTGTGGCTGTTTATCGGCCTGTGCCTGGTCTGCCTGGGCGGCGAACTGATCGCCAACGACAAGCCCCTGGTCATCCGCTATCACGGCGCCTGGTATTTCCCGATCCTCAGCGACTACGACGAAACCGAGTTCGGCGGCGAACTGCCGTTCCAGCCGGACTATGCCAGCAGCTACGTGCACGAACTGATCGAGGGCCAGGGCGGCTGGATGCTGTTCCCGCCGATCCCCTTCAGCTACGACACGGTCAACTACGACCTGGCGCAACCGGCGCCCAGCCCGCCCTCGGCGCAGAACTGGCTGGGCACCGACGACCAGGCCCGGGACGTGCTGGCGCGGGTGATCTTCGGCACCCGGGTGTCGATCCTGTTTGCCCTGGTGCTGACCGCCATCAGCGCGCTGATCGGCATCACCGCCGGCGCCCTGCAGGGTTATTACGGCGGCTGGGTCGACTTGTTGGGGCAGCGCCTGCTGGAAATCTGGTCGGGGCTGCCGGTGCTGTACCTGCTGATCATTCTCTCGGGGTTCGTCTCGCCGAGCTTCTGGTGGCTGCTGGGGATCATGGCGCTGTTCTCCTGGCTGGCCCTGGTGGACGTGGTGCGCGCCGAGTTCCTGCGCGGGCGCAGCCTGGAGTACGTCAAGGCCGCGCGGGCCCTGGGCCTGAGCGACGGCGAACTGATGCGCCGGCACATCCTGCCCAACGCCATGACCTCCACCCTGACCTACCTGCCGTTCATTCTCACCGGCGCCATCGCCACCCTCACCGCCCTGGATTTTCTCGGCTTCGGCATGCCCGCCGGCACCGCCTCCCTGGGCGAGCTGATCGGCCAGGCCAAGCGCAACCTGCAAGCCCCCTGGCTGGGCCTGACGGCGTTTTTCGCCCTGGCGCTGATTCTCTCGTTGCTGGTGTTTATCGGCGAAGCCTGCCGCGACGCCTTCGATCCCCGGAGCTGACATGCACGACAACCTGATTGAAATCCGCAATCTCAAGGTGGCCTTCGCCGGCACCGAAGTGGTCCATGGCCTGGACCTGGATATCCGCCGCGGCGAATGCCTGGCCCTGGTGGGCGAGTCCGGCTCGGGCAAGTCGGTGACCGCCCACTCGATCCTGCGCCTGCTGCCGGCGCAGAAGGTGCAGACCCAGGGCAGCATCCGCTACGCCGGCCTGGACCTGGTGCAGGCCAGCGACGCCCAGTTGCGCACCTTGCGCGGCAACCGCATCGCGATGATCTTCCAGGAACCCATGACCTCGCTGAACCCGCTGCACACGGTGGAGAAACAGATCGGCGAAGTGCTGGACGTGCACAAGGGCCTGCGCGGTCGCGCGGCCCGGGCGCGGACCCTGGAACTGCTGGAGCTGGTGGGCATCGGCGAGCCGCACAAACGCCTCAAGGCCTACCCGCACCAGCTGTCCGGCGGCCAGCGCCAGCGGGTGATGATCGCCATGGCCCTGGCCAACGAGCCGGAACTGTTGATCGCCGACGAGCCGACCACCGCGCTGGATGTGACGGTGCAACGCAAGATCCTCGAACTGCTGATCGCGTTGCAGCAACGCCTGGGCATGTCGCTGCTGCTGATCAGCCACGACCTCAACCTGGTGCGGCGCATCGCCCAGCGGGTGTGCGTGATGCGCCAGGGCGAGATCGTCGAGCAGGCCGAGTGCGAGACACTGTTTCGCGCCCCGCAACATCCCTACAGCCGCTTGCTGATCGAGGCCGAGCCCAGCGGCGCCCCGGTGCCCAGCGCCTACTCGCACAATCTTCTGGAAGTGAGTGAACTCAAGGTCTGGTTTCCCTTGCCCAAGGGCCTGTTCAGCCGCCAGCGCGACTACATCAAGGCGGTGGACGGCGTCAGCCTGAGCCTGCACCGGGGCAAGACCCTGGGCATCGTCGGCGAGTCTGGTTCGGGCAAGTCCACCCTCGGCCAGGCGATCCTGCGGCTGGTGGAGTCCGAGGGTGGCATCCGCTTCGGCAACAAGGAGCTGAGCATTCTCAACCAGCGCTTGATGCGCCCCTTGCGTCGGCAGTTGCAGGTGGTGTTCCAGGACCCCTTCGGCAGCCTCAGCCCGCGCATGTCGGTGCAGCAGATCATCGCCGAGGGCCTGCTGACCCACGGCATCGGCACCGCCGAGGAACGCGAGGCGGCGGTGATCCGCGTGCTCGAGGAAGTCGGCCTCGACCCGCAGAGCCGCCACCGCTACCCCCACGAGTTTTCCGGCGGCCAGCGCCAGCGCATCGCCATTGCCCGCGCCCTGGTGCTGGAGCCGGCGCTGATCCTGCTGGACGAACCCACCTCGGCCCTCGACCGCACCGTACAGAAGCAGGTAGTCCAGCTGCTGCGCGAGTTGCAGGTACGCCACGGCCTGACCTACCTGTTTATCAGCCACGACCTGGCGGTGGTCCACGCCCTGGCCCACGACCTGATCGTGATCAAGGACGGCAAGGTGGTAGAACAGGGGCCGTCGCGGGCGATCTTCAGCGCGCCGCAACACCCCTATACCCGGGAACTGTTGCAGGCTTCAGGGCTGCAATGGAGCCCGCCGCAGGCCTGCGAAAAGCTGGCCTGAGGCTCTGTTCCGGGGGTTGGCGCAGCTATCATTGGCGTCGATGGTCACCATCGACCCAATGAAATTCTCAAAAAAAATCCGCCGCGTAACATCTGCTCCATACCAACCAACAACACCCCGGAGCACACCACCATGAAACGCCAAATTCTTCTCAGCATCGCTTTCTCGGTTCTTGCAGCAAACGCTTTTGCCGCGTCCTCGGCCTACCCGGTAGTCGCCGAAGGCGGCTCGGATCGCCTGATTGAAAAACGTGTCGCCGAAGGTGGCGCTGATCGCTTGATCGAACGTCGTGTAGCTGAAGGTGGTTCCGATCGTCTGATCGAACGCCGTGTAGCCGAAGGTGGCTCCGATCGCCTGATCGAACGTCGCGTTGCCGAAGGTGGTTCCGATCGCTTGATCGAACGTCGCGTTGCCGAAGGTGGTTCCGATCGCTTGATCGAACGC